>NZ_JAEQDE010000058.1:0-23567 GCF_020737865.1 Microcoleus sp. PH2017_35_SFW_U_B | reverse complement strand
TCAGCTATCTGAGGGCTAAAGCCCAACAACATACCTCAGCTATCTGAGGGCTAAAGCCCAACAACATACCTCAGCTATCTGAGGGCTAAAGCCTAACAATATACCTCAGCTATCTGAGGGCTAAAGCCCAACAACATACCTCTAGCAATAAGTCTTATTTAGATTAACAAAATTACGGCTGCTGTTGCTAGCAATAACAGGATTCCGGCCGCACCTGCGAGGGGTTTTGCTGCTATTCCTGTAATCCATTCCGGTACTTTGTTGGTTTGATTAATTAGTCCTTCTGTATCTACGGTAGTTATACCCCAAATCCATCCGGCGTGGAGTCCGATCGCCAATCCTAAGCTACCATTGTCGGTGATGCGGGCTAAAATTAAAACCAGACCCATCAGCCACAATCCAGGTAGTTGCGGTATAGTTTCTTTTGCTGCCCAAATTAGGTGGGCGATCGCAAAAATCAAACTGGCGATCGCACCTGCGGTTAGTATTGAGTAATCTTGCTGGAGTAGATTTTGCAAACAGCCGCGAAAGATTAACTCTTCTGTCGCGCTAATCCACAGGGCTAATAACAGAGTCACGAGAGTTGAAGGCTTCAGAATTGAAGCCGGAAAATGAATGATTGTTTCGCCTGTTTCGGTTTGAACTTTGGTGTTTTGTAGTTCCAGCCAACCAGCGGTTAATTGCACGCCGAACAAAATGGTTAAGCTGACTACTGCTAATGTTAATCCCAGCAGCGAGGATATGAAAGTTGCGGGTTGCCAATCCCAACCCCAGTCAGCCAAAGATGCGCCTTCGATCCAAGTTGTCGCCCACAAAATTAAGGGGACAATTAAGTAGAGGGAAGCTAGTAAAGGCAGTTTTTTGTTGCCTAAGGGTTGGGGCGGATGCCATTTGAGGGCGATCGCCAGTATAATTGCTACGGGCAGCCACAAACAAGCCCAAGTTGAGAAAAAAACAATTACTTTGACAATTGCCGGTATTGATGGCGACACCAGTCGCAGGTTATTCAGGCTGTTCCACATTTAAGCGATTGTCTCACAAATAGAAGAGAGTGCAGCGATTTATGGGTAATAGGACTTACGCTGTTAAACCAGGTTTCTGCCGAATATGTTTGGTTTGGCGATCGGATATTGACTAATAAAATCATGTTAGCTAGAACCACACAATAAAATAGGTTTGTAGTGAGGACTTTAGTCCGCATCCATTACGCTTGACTAAAGTCCTCACTACAAACTTTTTTTAAGTCATTTACCGGAAATGCTATAATGTCAAACCCGGTTTTATCGGCATTATACCCGTGCGATCGTTGGAAGATGCACAATTAATCGAATTAGAGATTAATTGTTAATTTATCTTCACCTTAGTGGTCTTAAAGCATTATTCCTCGGCATTATCGGTTTCGTCTTCCTCGCTTGAGCTCGGATTCCGATCCTGACTGCGATCGCCATCTACCTGGATCAGGTGAATGTGCTTGTAACCCAACTTAATTTCAAACCGATCTCCGGGTGTTAATCCCATCGATTCAGTGTAAGCCGTACCGAGTACAATTTGACCGTTTTTGTGGACGCTGGCGCGATAAGCTGCTTCTCTACCCCGACCATCTTTTTTGCGTTCTGAACTTAAGGGAATCCCCTTGGCGGCGAGTACAGCATTGTAAAAACCGCTGAGATTAACGCGGGTGCGATCGTTTTTTGTTGTAGAGTAGTAGCCGCAGTGTTTTGCGGTTTCTCGTTTGGGCAAGTGAGCGAGTTCTTTGAGTTTTTGA
The DNA here is from genome assembly GCF_020737865.1 of Microcoleus sp. PH2017_35_SFW_U_B. Taxonomy (NCBI): domain Bacteria; kingdom Bacillati; phylum Cyanobacteriota; class Cyanophyceae; order Oscillatoriales; family Microcoleaceae; genus Microcoleus; species Microcoleus sp. PH2017_35_SFW_U_B. Next base: position 21,802 of record NZ_JAEQDE010000058.1, on the reverse strand, counting down.
AGCAGGGCTTTTCCTGTAAGTGGATCTGTGGCAGTTTCAATCATTATGTTGAGAAGCGATCGGGGAATACCTGCGATTTGCAAATAAGCTTTTGTGCCGATTTGTAGCATTATCAAAAATATATACTTAAATTTATGCGTTTTACTAAAAATATTTTTCAGCAAAACTCTAAAAAAATAAAACCTTTGATAATTAAGCCTTCCAGCTTGTGCTTTCTCGCGGCTTCCATCGGAGTTCTTCCTTCAAAGGCGATCGATCCGGCGCTGAATTTGTCTCAGGGACTGGTACATTTCGGGTAAGCGGTTGTACACAGCAGCGGCTTTGAGAAAGAGTTTGTGGGGAATTGCTGGAACCCCAGTCACGATCGCACCTGCGGGCACGTCGCTGTGAATTCCGGCTTTGGCTGTGGCGATCGCGCCATCTCCAATTTTAGCTTGATTGGCTATTCCTACTTGACCTGCCAAAATTACATTATTGCCAATTATTACTCCGCCCGCTAAGCCGACGTGGGCGGCAAAAGCGCAATTTTTCCCGATTTGACAGCCGTGACCTACGTGTACTAAATTGTCGATTTTGGTATTCTGGCCGATGCGGGTTTCTCCGACGGCGGGCCTGTCGATCGTGCTGTTGCAGCCCACCTCAACGCCCTCTTCCAATACCGTGCAGCCAGACTGCTCCATTTTCACCCATCCTGAGGCTGTCGGCACGAACCCAAAACCTTCGGAACCGATCGCCGCACCGCTGTGAATGACGCAATTTGCCCCGATCCGAGCACGTTCGTGAATCACACAGTTAGCGTGTAGAACTGTATTTTCGCCAATTACTGCATCTGGGTAAATTACGACATTTGGATGAATGCAAACGTTATTGCCGATTTTGACTTTTGCTTGAATCACGCTGTGGGGGCCGATACTGACATTTTCACCGATTTCAGCTTCGGGGTGAACTGTAGCGGAGGGATGTATTTCGGATGCTGGGCGAAATGGTTGGTAAAAAAGGCCGATGGTTTGAGCAAATAGCAATCGCGGATCTGCTGCGGAAATCCAAGCAATGTTGCGATCGCTGCATTGAGCTTGCAAGCCTTCATCTAAGGGTAAAATTAAGGCTGAAGCGTTTGTAGTGGCTGCATGAGCGGCAAATTTAGCTCCTTCTATGTAACTGATCGTACCCGATGTGGCTTCATCGACTGGGGCGGTGCCTGTAATTTCTCGATCGTCCGCGCTGGAGGCATTTAGGCTGTGACTGTTGGCTAAATTCAGTTTTTCTACTAAGTCGCTAAACTGCATAAATAAAAATTTGCTGTTAACACCGATTCCTCAAGCTCAAAATCATATCATGTTCGATTGTTTGTAGTCAGGACTTTAGTCCTCAGTTTTTATTCTTTAAAATTATGAGGACTGAAGTCCTCACGAAGAACCTGGAAAGGACTGAAGTCCTCACGAAGAACCTGGAAACGAAGAACCTGGAAAGGACTGAAGTCCTCACGAAGAACCTGTTCGATCGCCCACCCATGAGTTTAGCAGCGCCCATGCAAAAGGGAGCCGATGTTTTCTGCTCCCACTCACTCTCAAAAAGCTGTAAACTATTCAGTTATTTTTGGCAACTATTGTACAGAAGAGGCTTCTACATCTACGGTGCGGGGTGTCCCTTCTGAATAGGTGTCGGTTGGTTCTGAGGCTGAGGCTGTCTGTGTTTGGCGGGATTTAAAATAGTCGATCGCCATTTGGGACACTTCGGAAATCAGCAATACTGCGATCGCCACATCGTCAATTTGTCCGACTACGGGGAGGAAATCCGGCGCAATGTCGATCGGGCTTACCAGATATGCCAGTGTTCCCAGAATAATCCACCAGCGGTACTTGGGGTTGCGGAGCGTCTCGCGGTACCAGGTATAAATCGATTGTATAGAAAAGCTCATGGGGTTGTCCTCTCGTTATATTTTCAATCTTGACAAATTCTCCCTCGAAATGCTTGTGGAGATATCCCCCCTAGGGTTGGGAAGAGAATTCTACTCAGGGACATTTGGAATTGGGTACGGGCGATGTGCTTCACGTGTCCGAAGGCCAAGCCGGGACACTTCCAAGCGTCGGTATAGTTGGGATCGAGTTGCAGCACTTGCAAGGGAAAGCGCGATCGCCTGCTCAAAATCCCGATCGTGCAGCTACTTGACTCCTTGCTCGAATGGCGCCTCGATCTCTTCCATAATTTGCCAATTCTCCCTCTCTAAAATATAGACAACTAAAGATTTTGCCTAAATTTTGTACTTTTATGCGATCGTGACTTGCACACAATTTATCAGTTCAATTTATTGGCCTCCCTCAATCTTAAATTAGTCTGATTTCCTCCTCATATTTTCAATAATCAAAATGTTCGTGCAAGAACCTTTTTTTAGTATAAAATAACACCTATTATTTTTGTTTTGGGATGTGGGCGATCGGTTGATTGCTAATATTTCGATCGTCGAAACTCAAAATATCTTGTCTTAGGATCTACCATATTTGAACAAATAAAACGGTTCACTAAGGAACAGTTTTTTGGTATAAGTTGACACCTACTTTTTTTGAACTTCGCGATGCGGTCGATCGCCCGAATTACTGACATTTTTCGGGTTAAAACTCAGTCAAAATACACATTCATCCTGTAACTTCTTTCCCACAATCCTTGCATTCATTGGATTTCAGGCTGACATTAATCTCGGTATGGGTTTGAAAATCCGATTTTTACAGCTACTATTCTCACCGATCGCCCTACGGTCAGCCTAAGTACAAATAAATAAAATTAGTATCAGAAAATACCCGTAGTCCGAGTTTGGACAGGGCGTTAAGTTCGATCGAAAAAAGGGTAGTTTTCACCCGTCTTGAAACACCCATTTTTGGTCGCCGATCGCAATTTCGCAACCATTTGCCAACCAAAAAGGCTCATTAGCAGCCAGCCTCTGCCCTCCGACAAAAGTGCCGTTGGAACTGCCGCTATCGACAAGTTGATATCGCTGTTTGCCAACTTCGTCAGTGGCGCGGCGGATTTGGGCGTGGTAGCGCGAACTTTGCGGATCTTGCAAAACTAAACTGTTGGTAGGTTCGCGTCCAATTGTAAAAGGATTAGCCGTTAAACCGATCGCCTGTCCAGAAAACTTGTAGATTAAATAGGCAGTATTTTTGCGATCGCTGCTGGCGAGTACCGTCGGTGCAAGTGAAGGTGAATTTCTCGCGGGTGGGAGACTATTTTGAGCGAGTTGTTCTGTCAGTTGTTGCAAATCGCGATCGAATGATGCTGCTGTTTCAGAAGCTGGAAGACTCGCCGGAGAATGACCTGAAATTAAGTTTAACTGCTGGACGGGAGCTTGAGGTGCGATCGGGCGGCCAGCTTCAGCAATTCTCATTTGCAGGGCGGCCGAATTTTCTGCTTCCTGTCGCGCACTCATTCCCTCAACTTGGCGAATCACTCCGTTGGTTTCGGGGAAGCTGACATCGCCAATTCGCACGTCTTCTAAATTAAAACCTAGGGGATAAAAGTCTTGGACGCGATCGAGCAAATTTTGGCGCAGCAACAGCCGACCTTGGGTGATAAGCTGTTGTAAAGAAAATTGCCCGATCGCTAATCCCATACAATCTTTAACTGCACTTGCTAAAGCCGCGATCGGATCGGACAATTCCAAAGCTACCCGTTTCGGATCTATAACTTGATAAATAACCGTCAAAGTCGCATCAATTAAAAATCTATCCTTAGACAAAAAATCTCCGTGGGACTGCACGTCCAAGTTGCGAAGTTTGGTATCTACGAGGACAATTTGACACTGTTCCAGTAGGGGAAGGGCGAAGCTGAAATGGCGCCCGGATTTCAGGGTACGCACGGCGCGGCCGTTTTTGACCAACAAACCTGTGCAACCCGCCCCTATGAAGTCCATGCTAAACCCGGCCCAGCGTTCTGGAGTCACGGTTTGAATCAGGGGAGAGGCGTTGTTCATGGGATGCGTTGAGGGAGGAATGATTCTACTTTTAGGGTAACAAATTGCTGGCGGTCGATCGGGCGATCGGTGTGCCTGTTCGGCAACTTCTATACTGTACGCCTCCACGAGTCCCCATTCAGCACGAACAGCAAGGAGCCTCTCACCTACCCGAAGGGAGGTGATGAGAGGAATTGCGAGGCAAAAATGAGACACCCTTTGACCATATCAATCCGCAAAAATGACCGGGAGAAGGGTAGTTGAGTTTTTGCCAATTTCTGTGTTCGGCAGTTGGTCAACCCAGTCCTCCACTATTTGGGTTACTGTTTTATCTTTACTTACTGCATACGCCCTTAATTTATTCAATCGACGTTCGGACATCCGCACATTTAATCTTGTAGTTTTCATATTTTTGTCTACCCATTGTTATCACGTCTATGCTATCATATCTATAACAGGAGGTAAATAACAGGTGAAAACGGCATACCAATACAAGCTACGTCCAACAAAACAGCAAGCGCAAGAAATAGACCGATGGTTGTCTATGTGTTGCGCTCAATATAATTATTTGCTGGCAGATAGATTTAATTGGTATGAGCAAAATCGTTGTCCAATCAATGCCTGTCCACTTGTTTGTCATCTCCCGGAGCTGCGAGATTACCCCGAATATTTTGGGCAAAAAAGAACACTCCCTAAGTTGAAAGAGACGCATCCTCATTACAAAGATGTTTATTCCGATGTTTTGCAGGATGTTGTCAAGCGAGTGAAAACAACTTTTGACCGATTTGTAAAGGGGGATAGCAACGGAAAACGTAGCGGAAAACCAAGATTTAAAGCTCGTAGTAGATACAGAACTTTCTTATACCCAAGAATTAAACCTGATTGTATTGCCAATGGTAGAATTTCTTTGCCCAAATTAGGTCAAATTAAAGTTATTTTGCATCGACCGCTACCGGATGATTTTAAAATTAAAACCGCATCTATCACGAAAAAAGCTGACGGTTACTATGTAACTCTAAGCTTGGAAGATTCAACCGTTCCCGAAATCAAGCCTGATATAAATCCAAGGTCAATGACTGGGATTGATGTTGGTCTAAAGGAGTTTTTGACAACTTCTGAAGGTGAAACTGTTGCTATTCCCCAACACTACCGAAAATCACAGAAACGTTTAAAAGTTATTCAAAAACGTGTCTCTCGTCGTAAAAAAGGTAGTAATCGCAGACAAAAAGCAGTAAAACAACTAGGCAAACAACATAAAAAAGTTGCAGACAAACGCAAAGATTTTCATTTCAAAACGGCGAACAACTTATTGGAAAAATATGATGTTGTTGCAGTTGAAGATTTGAATGTTAAGGGACTTGCGCGTACCCGGTTAGCAAAGTCTGTACTTGATGCTGGATGGTCAAGCTTTCTGTCGATACTGATAAACAAAGCCGAGAAAGCTGGTTTATTGGTGATCCCGGTTCAAGCGTCTGGTACGAGTCAAGATTGTTCTAATTGTGGTGTGAAAGTTCCTAAAAAACTGTATCAACGCTGGCACGACTGCCCCCATTGTGGATGTAGTCTAGACCGTGACCATAATGCAGCGATAAATATAAAGAACAGAGCGGTGGGGCATCCCGTTCTTAAAGCCAAGAGTCTCCTAAGCGATAGCCGGATTGTCTTGGAAGCCTACACTGTACTCTAAGAGTCAGTGTAGGAGTATGTCACCACGTACTGGATCTAGTTTGCATCTAATATCAATTCCGGTTGCACCGTCAGGTGATGTTGACGGTTAACAGTTAACTGTTAACGGTTTAAACAATACCGATACAACCGGAAACTATATTAAATGGGTTCTATCAAAATAATTATTCTCACGTACTTACTTACTTGATTGCTAATTGCTAATTTATAATCACAGGGTATGAAAAAAATAAGTTGAAAATTCCCAAGCTTTGTCGATACTGGTTTCTCTGACTGGCATATTTAGCCTTTCATACCGTCAATCAGCAACGCCTCCCATCAATTACCCGCAATCAATAAGGTTCGATCGGGGTAATTGTCTTCGGACACCATCTCCAAGCAGCACATTACACACAAAGAAGCACAAATATGATGAATTATTTCAAGCCTTTGTTAATTTTTACAGCCTTTGCAGCGGTTCTGGGTTTGGGAAAAAGTGGGGCGCTAGCTGCGGTTTGGATTATCTCTGAAACTCAGTTAAGTTTGCCACTTCACAGGGTGCAAATAGCAGCAAAGAGCGATCGCAATTTTAAGACTTCAAAAGGTACATTAAAACCAGGTAGTGTCCTATCTGTCGATCCAGATGAAGTTAGGGGCCTACCAAAAGCTGAGGCGCGGCGACGTTTCATCCTGAATAAGATATATCGCCTTCAGGAAGGCACTGCCGCTGACGATTTATTCATCGTTGATGAGAAAGCAAATAAATGGGCAGTAGAGAATGTCTCTGACGCTACAATGGGCGCTACTACTCGCGGTGTCGCCGAGATAGTCTCCGGTAAAGGCAAAGTCTGGGCGCTGATCCAGAAGTTCTAAAAAAAACGCCGTTTTTTTAGGGCGGCGTTCTTTTTAATTAAGCATTAAAAATGGCATAATTTCCATTTTTGATTCTTAATTTTCTAACAGTCGTAGTACAAAGCAAACTCGTAAGGGTGAGGACGTAACCGCATCGGGTTGACTTCGTTGTCGAGTTTGTAAGAAATCCAGGTTTGGATGAAGTCTTCAGTAAAGACGCCTGTTTCTGTTAAGAAAGCGTGGTCTTTTTCTAAAGCTTCTAACGCCCCTTCCAAGGAACCGGGAGTAGAAGGAACTTTCGCTAATTCTTCCGGGGAAAGATCGTAGATATCCACATCCAAAGGTTCGCCCGGATCGATTTGATTTTTGATGCCGTCTAAGCCTGCACACAGCATCGCTGCAAAGGCTAAATAGGGGTTGGATGTGGCGTCGGGACAGCGGAATTCTAAGCGCTTGGCTTTCGGGTTGTTCCCGGAAAGGGGAATTCGCACTGATGCCGATCGATTTCCTTGAGAATAAGCTAAGTTTACAGGCGCTTCAAAGCCCGGAACTAACCGCTTGTAGGAGTTGGTCGTCGGGTTGGTGATTGCCAAAAGTGCCGGGGCGTGCTTGAGAATGCCGCCGATGTAATGCAGTCCCATTTGACTGAAACCTGCATATTGATCGCCTGCAAATAGCGGTTGGCCGTCTTTCCAAATCGACTGGTGAACGTGCATCCCGGAACCGTTGTCGTTAAACAGCGGTTTGGGCATGAAGGTGATGGTTTTGCCGTATTTTTTGCCGACGTTTTTGATGACGTATTTGTATGTCAGCAAGTAGTCTGCGGCTTGGACTAATGTGGCAAACCGGAAACCGAGTTCGCACTGCCCGCCGGTGGCGACTTCGTGGTGGTGCTTTTCGATTGGTACGCCGCATTTGGCCATTGTCAGCAGCATTTCCGTTCTCATGTCTTGAGAGGTATCGGTTGGTGCTACTGGGAAATAACCTTCTTTGTAACGCGGTTTGTAGCCGAGGTTGCCGCCTGCTTCTTCTTTGCCGGAATTCCAGCGACCTTCGACGGAATCTACGTAATAATACCCGGAATTTTGGGTTTGGTCGAAGCGAACGTCGTCAAAAATGAAGAATTCTGCTTCTGGGCCGAAGAATGCTGTATCGCCGAGACCGGTGGTCAGCAGGTAGTCTATGGCTTTTTGGGCGATCGTCCGGGGACAGCGGCTGTACGGTTCGCCGGTGCGGGGTTCTTTGATGCTGCAAATGAAGCTGATGGTGGGTTCTGCCATGAACGGGTCCATCCACGCGGTGGTAGGATCGATGACCATTGTCATGTCTGATTCGTTGATGGCTTTCCAGCCCCGAATGCTGGAACCGTCGAAGGGTACGCCGTCGGTGAAGGCGGTTTCGTCGATTTGGTCGTGGTACAGGGAAAGGTGTTGCCAGATCCCCGGCATATCGATGAATTTCAGATCGACGATCTGGATCTTATTTTCTTTTATGTAGTTGAGGGCTTCTTGGGGTGTCTGGAACATGACTTACTCCTGATATTGGTTTTGTTGCGGGCGATCCTGCAACGAGTGCTTCGCTAACGGCAGATTTCAGAATGTTTGCGCGATCGTATGCCTTGAGTACCCACAGTTTTGTAACAATAGATACAAAATATTAAAGTGGGTCTAGTGGGGCAGGACAATTTGTGATGATTGCCTTGTCTGTGTTTCGGCTGTTGATATCAGGCAAACGGCTGAACTTGGCGGTCATTTGCCGGGGAGGGACTACCCTGTGTGCAAATCCTATCTCAAATCTTAATCAAAGGCCGATTTGTAGTAGTCTACAATAGGCGGTCTATCTCAGATAGCAAAGTATTGATAAAGATTTTTGGGAGAGAAACTTATGCGCGATGCCGTGACGAGTCTGATTGAAAATTATGATGTTGCTGGTAGGTATTTAGACCGAGATGGTATCGATCGGTTGAAATCTTATTTTGCAACTGGCACAGCACGGGTACAAGCAGCAGCAGCGATTAACAGCAATGCTGCGGCTATTGTCAAGCAAGCTGGTATTCAGCTATTTGCAGAACAGCCCGAACTGATTCGTCCCGGTGGTAATGCCTACACAACTCGTCGCTACGCGGCTTGTCTGCGAGATATGGACTACTACTTGCGCTACGCTACTTACGCCTTGGTGGCTGGAAGTACCGATGTGCTCGACGAGCGCGTGCTCCAAGGTTTGCGAGAAACTTACAATTCTCTGAGCGTTCCCATCGGCCCGACGGTAATGGGGATTAGCATTATGAAGGAGATGGTTAAGGCTCAGGTTGAATCTGCCGGCTTGTCTGTCGGGCCTTTTCTAGAACAGCCTTTTGATTACATGATTCGCGAATTGAGCGAACAAGATATTTAAGTCAAGCAAGCTGGTTTTTTTAGCAGCAAATTGCTTTTGTGGCTTGCACGTAGCAGGCTCTCGATCGCTTTTTTGGCATCACAGCAGAAAAGCGATCTTTTTTACGGATTATACCATTTTCGATTGGGGCTTAAAGAATAGACAATGACTTACTGCCTAAGGGTTTGGAGTTGGCTCTTCATTTGTATTCTTGTTGGAAATTGGTATTAAAAATCGCCGACATATCCCCAGACGAGGCATTTGTCGAGGGAATTTTTCGTGTGGTGGCGGTTGATTTGGTCGGTGCTGATTGCTTCTACTTCGCCGTTGGGGTAAAGAATGTGGATTAGGTTGCCGCTGACGAAGGCCAGAGGATTTTCTTGACAAATGTTAGAATTTCTGATCGGAAAGTTCGTTTTTTTCATGTCCATCGCCCTGATTGTGTTTGTAGCGCATTCCCCTGTATTTACATAATCTTTGATTTGCGACATTTTTTATGTGATTCTACGAATGTCGATGTGTGATAAAACTACAGGCTCATAGCGATCTCAGTCACATCATGTGGGGTAGGAGCGATCGGCGATCGAGCTTCAAAATACTATACAAATGCTGATGTGAGGGCATCGCCCTCGGAAAACCCAAATAATTATAAAAAATCCGCAGTCGGGTTTTTGCGTAAGTGCTAATCTGATACAGTCCTTAACCCTATCCGTACAGATTAAACATCTTGGCTAAACAACGAATAGACACTTTATTGGTAGACCTGGATTTATGTACCTCCCGACAACAAGCTCAAGCCTTGATTCGGACTGGCCAAGTCTCGATCGACCAACAGGTAATTGACAAACCGGGCACTGAGGTTGACATTGCAGCCAATATTTTGATTAAACAGCGATCGCGCTACGTTTCCAGAGGCGGCGACAAATTAGCCAAAGCTTTAGAAATATTTGCAATTCCCGTCGCGGGCAGAATCTGTCTCGACGGCGGCATTTCCACAGGCGGTTTTACCGACTGCTTGCTGCAAGCCGGTGCGGCACTGGTATACGGGATCGATGTTGGCTACGGTCAAGCTGATTGGCGCTTACGCAACGATCCGAGGGTAATTTTGAAAGAACGCACCAATTTGCGCTACATGACTGCTGCGGAGCTTTACGGCGACTCACCGCGAGCAGATTTGGCGGTAGTAGATGTGTCGTTTATTTCGCTGGATAAGGTTTTACCGGCGCTGTGGGAATTGTTGGCACCACCGCGAGAAGCGGTATTGTTGGTAAAGCCGCAATTTGAGGTGGGGCGCGATCGCGTCGGGAAAAAAGGCGTAGTCAGAGACTCGGCAACTCAAGCCGATGCGATTTTTCAAGTGTGGAAGGCAGCTACAGCTTTAGGATGGCAGGAAAGAGGCTTAACGTGGTCGCCTTTACTTGGCCCGGCCGGTAATATCGAGTATCTTCTATGGTTGGGGATCGATCGCGAACAGGAACCAGACCAAAGTGCGATCCTCTTCGAGGGCTGCGCTAACGAAGAGGGTGTTGTGAAGGAACGGATCGCACAAGTCGCAAAAGCGGCCGCGCAGGAACTTGTCAAGTGATTTTAGATTTTAGATTTTAGATTGACTGCAAAATGTCAAACTAATCAATTTTAAGACTCAAATGTGGAGAGCCAGATTTATCTAAAATTTTAAATTGTTTTGTCAATCAGACTCCTAAACTTTCACAAGAGTGAATAATTCCATGCAGCCATTAAAACAAGTCGGTTCGATTTTCTTGTACGTCCTAGGTGGCATAGGTTATCTGGCGATTGCAGCTACTATTGTAGGCGTGTCAATTCTCATCAAGTTCGCAGCTCTGCTACTGGCAGATAAATTATTATATACAATTCTGATTATCGGTGATTTGTTGAGGGGCATCGAAATTATTGAACTGTTAAATATATTGGTATTTGCTTTTATCGGCATGGGATTTGGCATCGCGACAAAACTGCTACATCCTAAATACAGTCGCCAAATTAGTGCGGCTTTGTTGATACCTATAGTTCCCATAGTTTTCATGAGTACGCCAGCCATCAGATATAATTCTTGGCTGGACAAAGTAGCGGAATCGGATAAGTTAGCGCCGGCGGAAACTGCAACATTAACCAACTCATTTTTGAACCGAAAGGTAGGAGTGGAAGGTTTTCTCGGTTATTATGTATATACAGGTCAGTTTCCGGTGATTCCCACAAAACAATCTGAGATGAAAGACCTCGACAGCTTTGAAAAAAAGGTTAATTCGAGATTTGTGCAGTTAACTGGTGTTGCTCCGACGATTGTTTCTTGGTCAATGCGGGTTTGTTTTTGGCTGATTAGAATATTCTACTTTTGTATTGCGGTAATTGCGACGATTGTTCATTTTAGGGAAGGTGTGAGAATCGCGGGACGATAAGAATACAAGCTGTGGGGTGCTTATCTAATTTTCAGGTACGTAGTTGCGCTTCAGCGCTCTGGGAGCAGGTACGTAGTTGCGCTTCAGCGCTCTGGGAGCATCTCATTTGTTGTGCAAAAACCATTTTTTTTACAGTGCTGTCCACAAAGAGCGAGCTGTATAATACTTGCTCTTCGTGGACATCACTATAACAATAAAACTGAGATAATCCCAGCGCTCTTATATATAAGAAAGAGCGCTGAAGCGCAACTACGTACCTTTTTTAAGAGCGCTCAAGCGCAACTACGTACCTTTTTTAAGAGCGCTCAAGCGCAACTACCTACCTTTTTTAAGAGCGCTCAAGCGCAACTACGTACCTTTTTTAAGAGCGCTCAAGCGCAACTACGTACCTTTTTAAGAGCGCTCAAGCGCAACTACGTACCTTTGTTAAGAGCGCTCAAGCGCAACTACGTACCTTTTTTGTTCTGATGCACCCTACTCAACTGCGATGTTTATGACACAGCAATCAGTTGACCAATTCTGTAATTTCGGGGAAATCTTGATACGACTCGGGAAAAAATCCCTCGGCTTCAGTTCGCGTAATATGGCTGTGGTTTGTGTCATATTTTGAATTCTTGCTGCAAGCGATCGATAATTGTATTGCGCTCGATGGTAGCTAGAATCTCTTGAATGACAGTATCCTGTCCCAGGGGGCCCCAGGTGCAGCCTCTTTCTAAATAAACTTGGGCGGCGCGACCGACAGCGTAGGTTCCGTAGGCTGCTAAACTAGCTTGAGTGACAGCGACTCCGGCGAAAGTCGAAAAGCCGATTTGTGGGGCGACAGCGGCCGCACTTTTCCCAAATCCCAAGAGGAAACTGCTACCTAATTCTCCCAAAAGTACGCCTCCTGCGCTGGAGAAAATAGTTTGCCAAAGTTTGCCGGCTTCGTAACCAGTCATCGGTAAACAGTAAAGTCTGGATAAAGAGCGAATTAAGGCTAAATCTGCAACAGTTGCGCCCATGACATCCAGGAAAGCAACAGGATTTAAGCCGACAGCTAAAGCTTTGTATTTGGCAAATTGCCAGATTAAATCATCGGCTTCTGTTTGGCGCAATTTGAGAACTTGATGAGCAAGATTTGCTTCGGCATCTCTAGCTTCTACTAAAGCATTAAGTGCGAGGAGCGATCGCCCTTCTCTGTTAAGAATTGTCAAAATTGTGTGTTTGAGTTCGTCTATTTGGGGAGGCGGCGATTCCCATTCGTTGGTGATACTTCCATCTGACCATTCTACGCGCACTTGCATCGGTGCGGGTTCGGCGGCTACCATGACTATTTCTAAGGATTTGGCAATTTTAGCGGGTGGTTTTGCTGTAGATTTAGGAGCAGGGATGTTATTTTGGCGATCGTCCAAATCGTCCCAATCTTCCTTATCTGTTACCGCCTCGGCTGCTAGCTGTTCGGAATTTCCCAGCGCTTGCAAACTTTGGTAAATAGCTTTTCTGTCTAATTCTGGATACAGATCAATTTTATTAAAAACTAAAATTAGCGGCTTTTGAGCAGTTTGTAATTCGCACAAAGCTTGATATTCAGTGCGAGTGATATCGCCAGCTACCACAAACAGAATTAAGTCAGCTTGGCGAGTGACTTGTTTCGCCATCTCGCCGCGCACTTCCCCGCCAACTTCATCAAGTCCGGGAGTATCAATTAATTCTACTTGAACCCCCCCCTGCCCCCCCTTACCAAGGGGGGGTTGGGGGGGTTCTACGCCCTCCAGGAAGGTTAAAGGCACATTCCAACGTACAGAACGAGGCCACTGAGTCACGCCGTTGAGGGGGCCTGTTTGCAGGATTTTTTGACCCAACAGCGCGTTTAATACGGCTGATTTGCCGCGACTGACTAGCCCGAAAGTAGCAATCCTAATTACCTTGTTGTCAAGTTTTTCGGAGGTAGAAGTTAAAATATCTAACTGAGTTTGCAGGGCGGCTTCTAATTCTGTGTTGTTCGAGTTTTTTTTGCCTTGGCGCAGGTAGGAGTAGCGCGCGAGGGCTTGGCGCAAACTGGCGCGGGCGAGGGATAGGCGATTTTCTTGAAGGGAATTGTCAGCCATTGGCGATCGGCTTTTTTAAGCTATGTAATTGAGCGTAGAAATATAACATTCTCTTTCTTATTTTAATACAATTTTTGATAAATTTTAGGACTTACCCAACTGTCCCATGCAATCAAGGTACGTAGTTGCGCTTGAGCGCTCTTATTTATATATATGAAAGAGCGCTCAAGCGCAACTACGTACCTAAGAGGTCAGATCCCCTTTTTTAGGGGATCTAGGCCTAATCGTCAGACAGACTCGATTTCTCGCCGCCCCTGCTTCCAGGAGTATTTAATTGGCGGCCGAATTAACAACCTGGGCCCCAGATGTCTGAGGCGAGAGACGACTTGCAATTTGATTGACGAAAGATTGCAAGAAGGAAACTTGTTGATTTTGCTGAAATACTGCTTGCAAAGTTTTCGTCAACTGATTGAGACTGAAAATGCCTTTGGCTGCATTTTCCAGTTCTTGATTTTGGAAATATTCAATCAAACTTAGTCCAGCTATTCTGGTAAAATAGGCTGCACTAATTCCCTGCACCGCGCCTCCGGCTGCATAGGTAACGGCATTGCTTTTGAGCAGTCCAGTAATAGTTTGGGTAGACACTTCTACCAATCCCAGTTTGAACATTTGGGTTGCCAAAGTTGCCGCTACTGTCTTAGCTTGGTCTAAGGAAAACTCTTGCTTGTAGATAGCGCCGAGGTCGATTACCAGTTGGGTGCTGATGGCGGTTGTGGCTAGCAAGTCTAAGGCGGCAACTGGGTTGGCAAAAACGGCGGCGGCGGCGATATACTGATATTGTTCGATGATGGGCATTGCCCGATCGCGCCTCACGACATTCAAGCAAGTTTTTGCTTCTAATTTAACCGTTGCAGCTTCCCGCACAGCACTCGCCCAGACCAACTGTTGCCCTTCTTGAGTGACGATTTGAGTCAATCTTGCTGTCAGCGGTTCGAGTTGAGAGACTTGAGTTTCAATCCGTTCTTGAACAGTGCCGTCTGCTTGGTGCTGCCGCACTTTAATCGAATTAGGGGAAGCTGCGATCGCAATTATATCTTCTGTCCCCAATATTCCTTGCATTCTTTGGTGCAACTGCTGCAAAATTTGCGACTGCTGCGCTGGCAAATATTGGTCTAGTTTGTTCAAAACTAGCAGCACGCGCTGACCTGCGGACGCTAGTTGAGATAATGTTTGAAACTCGGAATCCGTGATGTCGCCCGCCGTGACAAACAGCACTAAATCACCGCCGATTTTGGCATCGGAATTTGTGGTATTGGCAAATAGCGGTGCTGTTTCTGAGAAAATCTGCTGTTGTGAGTCTTGGGATGCCCAATTAGAATTTAAAACTTGAATTAAGGCAGTTTTACCGACAGCTTTGCCGCCAGTTACGGTAATCCGCAAATCTTGTCTGTCTAATTCGGCTTTGAGTCGATCGAGCTTTGCTGTTAGATGAGCCGGATTTACCGAGTTTTGAGCTTCTGAGGCGAGCAATTTAATTGCTGCTTCGGCCTGCGCGATCGCTTTTTCGGCTGCTTCCCGCTTGGCCAGGGGCTGCGGGAGTTCGAGTTCGAGTGTGGGAGATTGTTGTTTCCACCACCAATACCCCGCACCGGCAGCCGTCAAGCCGATGAGTGCCGTTTCTCCCATTTCTGAACCCGAATGCTGTAGAGTTTCCAACAGCCAAAGCGCTGCTGAAAGTCCTATTCCGCCTATCAAAATTGGTCGCCGCAAGTTAAGTGTCATTTTTCCCTTCCTGTGGGTATTATCGCCAAGCTTAACCTTACCGGGCTTGGTCTCCCTCCCTATATTCCATCGTACCTCTGCGACATCCAAACTGGCGATCGGGCGATCGGGCGGATTATACCATAAACCTTTTGCGGAAGTTCAAAAAGTTTGTAGTAAGGACTTCAGTCCTTGCTGTTGAGTTAAGCCAGCAAAAAGTGAAGTTATTACTACAAACTGTTGATATTTGACACTCTCCGGGAGTCAACGCCACGGAGATTCTTAAAACCACAACTTTAGTCTTAAAGGCGCTGTCAAATCGCCTCTACACACTCAAAACAACTACATCTTGCGAGTATTGCAATCGTGCTTACTTTTCCTTTGCTTTCGTCCTGCCATCACAATGCCAGATAGGTACGCTCTGTGTTCACCATTACTTGTTTACCCAGGCTACGGACGTATCGAGACGAGATAACACGGGGGTTGTTCCCTAATCAAACACTTCTTCGCATAGATGGTTATTCTTACTCAAACTTATTATAGCAATTTTCATGTTCCGTAGGGAAGAAAAGCCGTCCTATAAGGACGGGGCTTCAAACCCATTCTTTTTGGTGAAAAAGTCTAGGTAATTATCTAATCTCCCAGACAAATTCCCAAACCGCGGGCCGTTTTAACCAGAGTACCATCGAAGTCTACAGGTCTGTATTTGGCGATCGCATCTTCCAGCGGAACACTCACAACTTCTCGTTGTTGCCAAGATACCATGCGGTCAAATTTCTTTTCGGCAACTAAATCAACTGCTGCGACACCAAAAGCCGAAGCAATTAATCTTTCTAGCGGAGAAGGCGTTCCTCCGCGTTGAATGTGTCCCAAAACTGTGACGCGAGTTTCTGCACCGCTACAATCAGAAATTGTATCAGCTAAATACTGACCTATGCCACCTAATCGACTTTGGCCTAAGCGATTTGTGTGCATTACTAACTCGCCTGCTTCTGTCCGCACAGCCTCCGCTACTATAATTAAACAGTAGTTTTTTCCGCGTTGTTGGCGTTCTTGAACTTTGGCGCAGATTTCGGAAATTTTGTAAGGAATTTCGGGAATCAGAATTATATCAGCACCGCCAGCAATTCCGGCACTAATCGCAATATGTCCGGCATCGCGTCCCATGACTTCAACAATCATCACGCGGCTGTGACTGGCCGCTGTAAAATGTAAGCGATCGAGTGCTTCTGTGGCAATATTGACAGCAGTATCAAAACCGATCGAACGCTCGGTAATACCGACATCATTATCAATAGTTTTAGGAATAGCAACTAAATTCAAATTACCTGCGTTGGCAATCTTTCGGAGAATGGCAAGACTGCCATCGCCACCAATCCCAATTAAGGCATCCAAACCTAGTTGATGATAGCCTTCAATAATATCATCAGAGCGATCGCGCAAAGTTCCATCAGGCATCGGGAAAGCAAAAGGATTGCCCTCATTGGTAGTGCCTAGCATTGTACCCCCAATAGTCAGCCAGGAATCTACTTTCTCAATATTCAAGGGTGTTGCTTCAGGAGGGCGACTCATCAATCCTTTGGTGGCTTGACGAATGCCCATCACTTGCCAATTGTATGTTCCCGTCGCGCGGTAAACAACGGCTCTAATCACGGCGTTTAAGCCTGCACAGTCACCCCCGCTGGTGAGAATGCCGATACGTTTTTGTTCTCCCATAATTAAGCCAAACTTTTGTTCCTCAGAACATGGTTGATATTTTCAGATTCCGATTCGTTCAATCCTGATTTTTGACGTAAGTAGTTACAAACAAACTTTACTCTGTAACAGAATGTAAAGCTATGATAACCTTTGTGATTGCTTCGTTTCACTTTGTTTCACTGGCAATGACATACTTATGTATTTTCAAGCTTCACCTAATTGAGCAGCTCATCTCTGATGCACCCTACAAGCTTGATAGCTAACTTTCGTAGCGTCCCAAATCACCGTCTCAAATACAACATAAATTTTACTTGGGATTGAGGCGTTTAGAAACTTGGTTAACGATACCGCTGAGAATTGCACCGCCCATCAAAATACCGAGGGCAGGATTAAATACGGGCTGCCACAGACTGTACCATAAATCGAAACCGAGATTTACGCCAGTCGATCGCCCTGCAACGGCGATCGCAAACCACCCAAAAATAGCCAAGACGAAAAACACATCAGCGACTAAAATCAAGTTGAGGAAGTTAAGAATTTTATCTTTCATGGTCGATGGTTCCTTTTTGAGTGTATATGTGTCAACTTTTGGCAAGAGGTTGGCAAGGGAGCCGATGGATAGCTGCAACAGGCGATCGAATCAAGATAAAATAAAATATCATTCAATTGTTTTCGCATACTTGTGGTCAAAATATGGTTCGTTATACACTTCCTCAAAGCCCCGAAATTATTTTAACTGTCAAAGGGAAAGATTCAGCGAAAGCCCGCGAAGAAGCGATGGATAAGCTGATGCTGCTGATGGATGAAGGGAAGCTACCTACAGAGCTCGCAGAAGGATTTGGGCCCAAGCAGTTTGTTGAAGTTATCGAAGATGCTGCTGTGTCTGACGGCGAGGACGCAATTACTGAAGCAGTGCAGATTTTGAGCAATTTGGCAAGTCTCAAATTGAAGGTGATGGAATCCCGGGAAGAAGCCCTAAAAATCCGGGAGGCGATCGATATTTTGTTTACAGATGAGCCTGTGAGTGCGGAGGAAATTGGTCGTCTGAAAGACGGTTTTAAGGTTCTCAAAAACTTCGCTCAAGCTAATGTCCGCTATCGAGAAGCTAGGGGCAAAGCTGAGGAAGCTCGGGCAATTCTGGACGAAGCTTTGCAATCTGTAGAATCGGAAAAAAAGGCACAGAAATCAGCGAAATAGTAGCTAACTGTAGGCAGGGTAAGCGCACGTTAAATAGTAGCTCAGGATACAGATTAATAAGCCAGATACTGAGGTTAAAGGTGCAATGCTAAAGGTTTGTTAGATTTCCTCGCTTCGAGGCTGACACAAGGTGACACTCTCTGGGTATTCCCACCTCTTGGTTCCCGTTATGTCTCAAGGATTTGCGCCCGCTGCCCGCTGTTGAGCTGCCCACACAGGAGTGCGGTTCCCTTAGAAATATCAGCCTTAAGCCAAGGATTAGTAGACTGTTTTAAATCCGTCGAAGATCGAGCGAGTCGAACGGGGACAATGGCATCCTTTATCCGATATTCTGATCGTTGCGATTCTCTCCACCATTGCAGGCGGACAAAGCTCTTAAGCCATGGTGGAACTCTATGGCAGTAGCAAACAAGCTTGGCTCTCCACCTTCTTAGCACTCCCCAATGGCATCCCCAGCCCAGATAGCTTTCGGCGGGTGATTGAACGTCTCCACCCCAAACAGATGGAAGCCGCCTTCGATAACTGGGGGCGTTGCTGATTTACGGTATGAAAGGCTAAATAGGTCTGTCATAGAAACCAGTATCCACAAAGGTTTTGGATTTTAAACTTATTTTTTTCATACCATGATTAAGCAACGCCCAATATTTTAATAGAAATAGCAAAGAAAGAACACTCTTGACTGAAGTCCCCCGAGCCGCTTCCCTAGGAAGGACTAAAGTCACGCTTGTTTCCCGCATCCGGTATTGATTTTTATGAGCGATGACTATATGGTGAAGGTATTAGTCGCAGCGCTCCCTGAACTCTCTCAAAGTAGCAGTCCTACAACCTAGATGGCAAGTGCGTTAAATGGTATTAATTTGTGGGGTAGGCTTGCTGTGCCTACCCCTGTATGTATGTTGCTATTAGGCTAGGCGCGAACGCTCCTTTCTTTTTTGCTACCTTCAAAGTCTCGAGCCGACCCAACTTCGTAGCCTCCTGTCCGCAAGCGGCGGTCTAAATCGCTGGCTTCGGGAGAAGTTTTTGTGGCTTCTTCGATTGTCACTCTACCTTCAAGTACGAGTTTGTAAAGATCCTGGTTGATAATCTTCATGCCTTCGTAGGTGTCATTTTGCATCAACCGGAAAGCTTCATCATCATCACCTTTCATCAAGTAATCGTGCATGGCTGGCGTGTTCACCAAAATATCGTGAACTGCGACGCGGCGGTTGTCAACTGTTGGCAGCAAAAGTTGGGCAATTACTGCTACTAAAGAATCGCAAATTTGAATCCGCATCGCCTGCTGTTCCTCAGGTGGGTAGAGGTTTAACAAGCGGTTAAGAGCGTTGATGGCGCTGCGAGTGTGGAGGGTTCCCAATACTAAGTGACCAGTTTGAGCTGCTTGCAAGGCTGTATTGATGGTAACGCGATCGCGCATTTCCCCGATCAGGATGACATCGGGGTCTTCCCGCAAAACTGCCCGCAAAGCCTGCTGGAACTCGTGGGTGTGCAAGCCGACTTCCCGCTGGCTGACCAAGCATTTTTTAGAAGGGTGAATGAATTCGATCGGGTCTTCAATTGTAACTACGTGCTTCTGTTCCGTCTGATTGAGGTGGTCGATCATCGCAGCGACTGTTGTCGATTTCCCGGAACCGGTAGGCCCGGTAATCAAAATTAATCCTTGCGATCGCAAAATGACCTTTTTGAGAACTTCTGGCAACCTCAAGGAGTCGATAGTGGGTATTTCTAAACTGATCAACCGCAATACTAGGGCGCCACCACTGAGGGAATCAAAACAGTTTAGCCGACACCGCACGAAGCCCGGGTAAAAAATTGCTGCATCTAATTCCTTGGTAGCTGCAAACTGTTTTCGCTGTTCGGGGGTGAGAATTTCGGCTAAGTAATGTTCAAAAATTTCTGGCGTGACTTTGGGGTGGCTGGTTGCTACTTGCATGACGCCCCGAATCCGAAATCGAGGTACTTGACCGACTCGAATGTGAATGTCGGAAGCCGAGGCGGTATGGGCATCTCTGACCATTTGTTCGATCGTACTTACGGGAGTCTCAACAGCCCGCTGCTGTTGCTGCTGATGCTGCTGTTGCGCCAGGGGGTGTGCAGCAGGCGCCGGTGGTGGTGGCGCGGGAGTTGCAGCCAAGGGCGGCGGTGGCGGGGGTGTGCGGCGGGCTTGAGGGTCGGGTTTAACGGGTGTAGGATTGTTTAATGGGTTCATTTTTTAGTCTCCAGTGAGTCGATTTTAGATTTTAGATTTTAGATTTTAGATTGACTCGCAGCGCCGTGAATCTGGGAGTTTCAACTATGGTCTAAAATTTGGGGATTGACCGTGCGCGATCGAGTGTCGGGATCTTGTATCCGTTATTGGGCGGGGTCAAAGTATCATTGAAAAAATTCCCGATTTCTAATCTAATCGCTCGCTTGCTAATTCGGTGCCAAATGCTGAGAATATTTTACAATTAGGCTTGATGGGCGATCGAGCAATTAACAGTTTTAACTCCTATGAACATCCGTCACAAAATTGCCGACTGGCTCGAAAATCGCGCTGTTACTCCTGCCTACGCGGGTTGGCTGCTCTCGGGGATGACGGTGTTCTTTTTTGGGTCTGCTACTAATACAATGTCTGGGTGGCTGTACGCGCTCAGCGGTGGCAGTTTGGCGCTGCTGGTAGTAGCTGCGGTTTTGCCTGCAAAATCGCTGCGTTCCTTGGAAGTCCGCCGCCACCCGATCGAACCTGTGAGTGCGGGCGATAAAATCACCGTGGAACTAGAAATCGAAAATAGCGCCCGCCAACCTAAAACCTTGTTGCAAGTGGTAGACATCTTACCGTTTGTATTGGGAAAAGAGCTTGTCCGCCCGATCGAGATCGTAGAGCCTAAAAGTATATACAGGGATACATACTACGTGGAAGTCCGGCAGCGGGGCGTCTATCGCTGGCAAGAGGTGCACTTGAGGACGGCGGCGCCTTTAGGGTTGTTTTGGTGCCGTCGCAGCCGCCCGGTAAAAGCGGTGGCGGTGGTTTACCCGCAGGTTTTGCCGTTGAGCACTTGCCCTTTGATCGATCGCATCGGTCAAGAAGACAGTCCGCAATTGTACGATCGCCTGCGATCGCAAACCGCTACCGAAGGCCTCACCCGCAACCTGAGACCTTACCGTCACGGAGACCCCACCCGCCTGATTCACTGGCGCACCAGCGCCCGCTACGGAGAACTGCGGGTGAGAGAGTTAGAAGTTGCAGCAGGCGGCCAAGAAATTATTATTGCTCTCGACAGCGCTGCATTGTGGCAACCAGAGGAATTTGAACGAGCGGTGACAGTAGCAGCGTCTCTTTACTTCTATGCTAGCAAGCGCCTGTTAAACGTCAAACTTTGGACGGCCGGAACCGGACTTGTCTCGGGGAACCGGGTAGTTTTGGAAACCTTGGCGGCGGTTAATGCTGCCGAAGATGCGATCGATAGTCGATCGCAACTATCGATCATTTGGCTAACTCAAAACTCTGCAAGTTTAAGCACTCTTACCCAAGGTAGTCGTTGGGTACTCTGGCCGAGTTCCACTGCGGAAACAGGCGAAAAACTGTTAGTGAAACATGATTTACCTGGTTTAGAAATTCGCTCGGATAGACCTTTAGAACTTCAGTTACAAGATGCTTTAGAAAGAGCAATTAGTTATTAAGATTGAGTGGATAAGTTTTCCGCTATCATATCAAATCCGGTGACAGCAGAATTCTGCCAGTGCGAGCGTCCCCGCTCGCGACAGGAGATAATATCGTTTCCGGTATCATCTCAAATCCAGTAACAGCAGAATTCTGCCAGTGCGAGCGTCCCCGCTCGCGACAGGAGATAATATCGTTTCCGGTCAAATCCAGTAACAGCAGAATTCTG
>NZ_JAEQDE010000057.1:0-34354 GCF_020737865.1 Microcoleus sp. PH2017_35_SFW_U_B | reverse complement strand
CATACAGGTGAACCCTAATTAAATGTTTTGTAGTTACTCAATAATTCTTGTCCAATATACCATATTCTGTTAATATAAAGTTTAGATGCGTTCGCCCTGTAGCTAGTGGGAATCAGGATTTTAGCATAAAATTGTGGAAATAGCGCCCTAATTTAATAACTAAAATCCATATACCCTGATTGAAGTAGTGCATTCCTCGTCAAGCAAATCAGTTATATATTGTTGCGAATAATGATATTGTCTATTGCTGTATTATGCAGCAGCCCGTGTACAAACTTCTTCAAGTATAAGAAATAATTCATCTACTTGAGCCGAGGTAAATAATCCGTCTGGCCCCTGTGGTGTAATATCGGTAAATGGGGATTCATAGAGGATTGCTGCATCCATTGCGCCATGTGCAGTTAGGTAGTCTACAATCATATTCACAAACTCAATCTGATTAGAGTTAAGATTTTTACCAGATATAAACCTCGCTAGTTCCTGCTTGGCTACCTCCCGATCGAGTCCTACTAAAGAGCGGACGAACAAGCCTAACCCATGCGACTCTTCCTTGGCACGAACAATATCCTCCTCAGCCCCTAACTTGTTTTCCAGCAGGATATTTTCTAGTTCAGATAGATCGGATGGAGTGAGCTGTTTGTTAGTTCGTAGTTTGAAAATGACTAGATTATCTAGATGCGATCGCAAAAAAGCCCTTGCTTTAGCGCGAAATTTCTCAAAGTTATCTAATGCTGTGAAACCAGGCAACTCTACTATTATCTCATCCTCCATCACATCCTCAAAGTCGGTGTAAATAGGTTGGCGTTTTTGTTTCTCAATCAGCTTGATTAACCCCCGCAGGCGTTTGCGTAACACCTCAAGCATTGGTAATGTCACATCTTGCCACCACTCATCGGTTTGTGCCTCCTGAATCAGGGCTAACTGTTCTTGCACGAAGGGAATGGCCGATTTCTCTTCTAGCAGTCCTGCAAGTGACTTCACCTGTTCTTGTAAACGCTTAAACGTAGAGTCAGAGCGCAGAATTGCTAATTGTAACTTCAGCATCAGAATATCAAATCTTTTTATTTCTTCTGTTTCTGTTTCCAATTGGGAAGGCAAACCAGCTATTTCTTGGCTAAGTTCCAGAAAATCATCGATCGATAACGATGTCCATGCTGCGGAATTAGCATATTTCTCTACGAATCGTTGTTTAGGTCGCACTATGAAGTTTTCAGTATTCATAGCTGCAACTTCTGTATTGAGTAAATTGGCTAGTTCCTGACGCAATTCTGCATCGGTACTGGGTTCTTTAGAGGCAGATTGATACTCTTGAAGCTGGCTCACTTGTGCTTGATTTATTGGTTGATTTCCAGGTATTCTTTTATCTAGTTCTCCGATTAATTCTAATCGAGCGGTAAACAATTGCTGACCCAATGATTTCGTTATTGGTGCATTAACAGTCTCTGAGTTGTGTTGAAAAAACTCTAAATTTTGGCAATAATCAAACAGGTAAAAAAAATCTTTATCTTGCCCTAATCCAAATAAATCGGGACATAGCCTCGTACCTCGTCCTATCATCTGCCAGAACTTAGTTTTGGAGCGAACAATTTTGAACAGCACCAGATTAACGACCTCTGGTACGTCAATCCCAGTGTCGAGCATATCCACTGAGATTGCGATATGAGGTTCTTTATCTTTTTGGGAAAAGTTATCAATCAGGCTTTGAGCGTAGGTGGTTTTGAAGGTAATAACGCGGGCAAACTCACCTTTAAAATGTGGGTAATTGGCGTTGAACCGTTCAGCAATAAACTCTGCATGATCTTGGTTTTTAGCAAAAATAATGGTTTTACCGAGCCGATCACCCCCAGCAACCTTTAACCCCCTAGTCATTAGATGCTCTAGCACCTTATCCACGGTATCTTTATTGAACAGCCACTTGTTGACTGCTTCTGCTTCTACGCGATCGGGCGCATTGCCTTCTGTGTCCCATTCCAGCGCATCCCATTCTTCTCTTTCGGATTCAGAGAGTTCGTCATAATTAATGCCTTGTCGCTGGAACTTAAGCGGCACTGATACTGCTTTCAGGGGGACTAGATACCCATCTTTTACGGCATCTTCAAGCGAGTAAGCATCGGTAGGTACGCCATTTTCTAAGTCAAAGAGCCCGTAAGTGTTGCGGTCAATTTCATCCTTTGGTGTAGCGGTTAGCCCTAGCAACACAGAATCAAAGTAGTTGAAAATGGTACGGTATTTCTGAAAAACCGATCGGTGAGCTTCATCAATAATAATTAGGTCAAAATGCCCGACGCCAAAACGACGCTGACTCTCACGAGTATCATTAATCAATCCCATCATGGTGGGATAGGTACAAGCAAATACTCGTCCTTCGGTATCTTTTTCTGTGACTAAGTTTACTGGGGCGGCATCGGGGAGATGTTTCTTAAATACATTGATTGCCTGATTTACCAAAGCTACACGATCGGCTAAAAATAGTACCCGTTTCGCCCAGTTACAACGCATCAGCATATCTACTAAGGCGATCGCCGTTCTGGTTTTGCCTGCACCAGTTGCCATAACTATCAGGGCTTTGCGGTCTTTATCAGTCTCGAAAGCTTCGGTAATGCGGCGGATAGCGCGAGTTTGATAATATCGTTCGGCAATGCTAGGATTAATGGTGGCTGCTGCTAAAGATTTGCGGGTAGTCCGGCGCTGTACGAGTAATTGTAATTCAGTTTTTTTGTAAAATCCTTGCACCTGTCGCGGTGGGTAATTAGTATCATCCCACAGCCAATGCTCGTAACCGTTAGAGTAGAAAATAACTGGACGCTGATTAAATTGGTTTTCTAGGCAATCGGCATATAATTTAGCCTGTTGTTGTCCGATTCGGGGGTCGTTTCGGGTACGTTTGGCTTCTACGACTGCCAGAGGTTTACCATCATCGCCCCAGAGGACGTAATCAACAAAACCTTGACCTGATGAATTGGGCATCCCTGTAACCGGAAATTCCCGATCGCACTTTTTATCTAATGCCCATCCTGCTTCTTTCAGCAATAAGTCGATGAAAATATCGCGGGTTTGTGCTTCAGAATAGTCGTGGGTATCTGGTTGGGTGACACTGGCTTTCTTGACTGCTGCCAATTCTGCCCGTAGTTGTTTCAGTTCTTCATCAAGTGCATTTTTGTCTGCTAGAAGTGTTGAGAGCTTTTCATCGCGATCGCGTAGTTGAGTTTCTAGTTTCTGAAGTTGTTCAATGGTTTGCTTAGGAACTGGTGCAGTCTTGGGCAATGCGTCAGAGTTGAAGGTAAGCCCCGCATTGGGTTTGCTACTGCGTCCATAGGTATGTGCTAACCAGTATGCAACATGAAACAGCTCTCGTACAGCATTTATAGCATCATTCACAGAGATAGGTCGGGTACTGTGTACGGCCTGATTTCCTAGTTTGATAATGACTCTTGCTTTGTTAAAGATTGCTTCACCTACTAAGGTTTTAAAAGTAGGTTCGTGAATTAAACTGCTTAGGTTATCTTGATAGGGCAGTTCTAGGGAATTATCGTATTTATATAACCAATTTACGGTTAACTCCAAAGTTCGACGGGCATAAAAGCAGGCAGTGCGAGGGTCGGGATGTACTGCATCAATAGCTTTATTGGCCGATTCGTAAACTGTGGGAAAATCTGATTGAATAAAGGTAAACTGGCTCATAAATTTATGGCATTTTGTGATAACTTTTTAAGTCGCTATCTAGTGACCAAATAAAAACTTCACTCATTGAAAAAAGATTACAGGACTTATGAAATTCCTGAATGATACTGAGATCCCCGAAGCTTGTTCCTTCTAACTTAAGAGGTGCTTTGTTTTTGCCAGCCAGATCCGGAAATTGGTCAATCCATAGCAATATCTCTTCGGTGTTCGGGAATGTGGTAGGTCTCCAGGGCGCTACGCCCGTGAAAGCTTGTTTAACTTCTTTAACAAAACGTATGGCTGTTTTCCTTCGCATTGTGCCGTCGCCGTTTTGGGCGATGTGGTTGCCTGTTTCGAGTATGGTTGCCATCGGCAACAGAAAAGTACAGCCAGCTTGAGAATAGGTGATAAAATCTTCAAGAACTGATGCTCTATGCTGATTATAGTTGGGAACGTTGAGTATTTCGAGGAATATGCTGGTATCTATCAGGCAAATACTACTCATTGCCGTACTCCTGTAACCGAGACAGCCATGCCATAGCTTGCTGTTTTCTGTCTTCAGGTGTGTGCGGCGATTTGACAAATCGATCGACTATCCCAGCAGTTACCAGTTGACCGAGTGGCCCCTGAGATATCAGACTAGGAAAATCGTACATCTCTCCAAGCCGTACCAGGCGGCTATCTCCTTCATCTGGATTGCGGTAACAAAACACTACATCACCAAGGGCAGCATCGGGCAAGGCATCCATTAACGCGGGGTTATGAGTCGATAGCAGCACTCGCAATTTACGACGTTCGGCAATATCTCGGATGCTGGCGAGTAAATGCTTGGCGCGGTTGGGATGAACGCCGTTGTCGATTTCCTCAATGACGACTAAACTACCAACGGGTGCCGATAGCATAGCCGCCGCGATCGCCAAAACTCGCAAAGTGCCATCGGATAACAATGCCGCCTCACAATAGCGGCGCGTATTGCCAAAGGTTTCTGCTAGTCGCACCATCACTTCATCCCGTGGGCCGAAAAGGAAATCTAGCCCATCTATAGCCTGCTCTGGTAGACTCTGAATAAAGTTGAGAATTGCCTCTTGATTTTCGGCTTGATTCTCCCACAAGCGATACAAAACGCTGGAAAGATTAGTGCCATCTTCTTGTAATCGCTTATCAGATTTGAAGCTGTACTCGCGCATTCTGGCGGGGACGGGATCTAAAAATAGGATATTTTGTAAGACTTTTTGATATTCGCGGACGGTTTCAGGAATGCTCTTTTGGGATTTGGGGTACTTTGGATCAAAATGGGCAGGGGTGTCTAATTGCACGAATATAGCCATTTGATCGCTGCACGTTATTCGTGGCTTGTTCTTCCCTTTTGTAAAGTTGTTATAGGCCACACGAACATCAGTCCCTACTCCTTGAGAAGGCTGATCTAGCTGATATAGCGGGACTTGACTTGTTGAGTCAACGATTCGCTCATTACTGATGTGCAGTTCTCCGTCACGCACATTCAGGGTTATATCGAGTTGGTTCCAATCTGTTGAGTCCAAACGGCAACCAATGGTAAAATTTGACTCTCCCCGATGGCACAAGTCATTGACTCGACCGCGTACAACGCGCTCTGCACTATTCACCGCATATTGAATGCTGGTGAGTTTTTGACCTTGTGCTAGCCATGACAGAAAGCGCAAACCTTCAAGGGCGTTACTTTTGCCTGCGGCATTGGCACCTATTAGCACGGTTAGGGAGCCAAGGGGTAATCGGCTTGTACTGTAACTTTTGAAGTTGGCGAGGGTAAATTCGGTTAGCATGGCGTTCATGTCATAACTCTCCTCTAAATGCACGATGTTGGAGGGAGGCGAAGAGCGCATGGAGTTCTGACAGTGAGGTGCGGTGTGCGGTTTTGAGTTTTTCTACAGCTTCAGCGCGACGGGCGAATTCTTGTTGAAGAGGAAGAGGTGGAACAACGAACAAAACACCCTCCAACATAGTCTGGTTCACCTTGAAAGTTCCATTAGTCGTCCTAGCCAATGTTTCAAGTTGTCGGCGCACTGCACTTGAGTTCCAAATATGCTGCAAGAATTGACGCTCAATAACTTCTGGTAAAATCCGTGCAGCAATCATTGTGTCAGGGAAAGTCACTTCTGGCATTTGCTGGGTAGGAAAGTAACCTTTGCCTACTAATTGAATATTGCCATTGCCTCGGCAGATTAGAAAATCGGATTGATCCACACGTTGGGTGATTGGCGGCACAGACTGAAATGTACTGGTCTTCCATGCGTTTTCATCAAACGCACTTCCAGTGATTGCCGAAAGTGTTAGAACTTTGCTCATTACCTTCCCTATGTTGGATGGTGATAAGCCGTTACGTAAAGGCATTGAAAGCAGATTATTAAAGTAGAGCACTGACCATCCCTTCGGATTCGTAACTGGATCGCCGAACATCTCGATAAATATGGCTTGGGTGAGGGTGTCGAGTTGCCCGATCGCCTCCCGACGTTTAGATATGAGAGATTGCGCGCGATCGAGTATCTCTGCAATCCGTTTCTGTTCTTCTAAGGGGGGTAATGGAATAACCAGGTCCCGTAAAACCGAAAGTGAAACAAATTTCTGATTTCCGCCTTTTGTGTTTCGAGCAAGCTGCTTTCTAATAATCGAGGTGTTTAGCAATTCTTTGAAGAAAGGCGGATAATATAAAGACTTATTCAGCTTGAACAAAGCGACATTCTTTATCGAAAATTGACGATCTTTTTTAACAATTACTGGGTTGCCAATTGTTCCAATCATTGCAAAAAGAACGTCTCCGTCATCAACAGCAGAGCGTTTTTCTATACTTTGGTAGTCTTCTTCGGATATATATGTTATGTTGCTAAAATCAATTCCTTGTGGGGTAAGATTCTTTGAAGTAATGAGAGGAATCCCAAAATTTGTTTTAGTCGGTGTGTCATGAGTACCATCACGAACATCCACAACATCTTGGCAACGTACCCAACGCCAAGTTGATGGCAACTTTCTTTCTTCTGATATCACACTCATCTCAGCAGCCCCTCCAATTTCTCCATTCCCTGCTGAATCTCCACCTCTAACTTCACCAAATCAACAAGAATATCTTTAGGTGCGCGATGATCCACCTCTTCATGCACCACTTCCTTATAGCGATTCAAACTAAGGTCATATCCCTGAGCCACAATATCAGCCTTCGGCACACAAAAACTCTGAGCAGTGCGCGATCGCTCCCGTTCCGCAGTATTCCGCAATTGCCAACGACTCAACACATCCGGCAGATTATTCTTAGTATGTTCCTCTGCTGTTAAATCCGTAACAGGCACAGCACCTAATTTTTCATCAGCAAGCAAAGGCGTTCTTTTATCGTCCAAACTCCAGCCGTCAGCATTCACATTGTAGAACCAAACAAAATCAGTTCCACCTGAGTCAGTTTTAGTAAATAGTAAAATCGCAGTAGAAACACCCGCATAGGGCTTAAAAACACCACCGGGCAGAGAAATCACAGCATCAAGCTTCTGCTCCTCTATCAACAAGCGGCGCAATTCTTTGTGTGCCTTAGAAGATCCAAAAAGCACCCCATCCGGCACAATTACCGCAGCCCGTCCCCCAGGCTTCAGCAATCTTAAAAACAAAGCCAAAAATAGCAATTCAGTTTTCTTTGTTTTGACGATCGCCTGTAAATCCTTAGCCGTGTTCTCATAGTCCAACGAACCAGCAAAAGGCGGATTAGCCAATACTAAGGTATAAGATTCTTCATCACCAGAATGTTCCTGTGCCAGCGAATCCTGATAGCGCACATCCGGGTTTTCTACGCCATGCAAAAGCATATTCATACTGCCAATCCGCAGCATGGTATTGTCAAAATCGAACCCGTGAAACATCTGATGGTGAAAATGTTGCTTCATCTTGGTATCGCGCAGAATTTCCGGGAAATGCGATCTTAAATATTCATTAGCAGCCACCAGAAAGCCGCAAGTCCCACTAGCCGGATCGCAAATCACATCCCCCGGAGTGGGTGCAGTCAGTTCCACCATCAACCCAATAATGTGGCGCGGCGTGCGAAACTGTCCGTTTTGTCCAGCGGAGGCAATCTTGCCCAACATATACTCATAAAGGTCGCCTTTAGTATCCCTGTCCTCCATCGGTACACCATCCAGCAAATCCACCACCTTAGACAGCAGCGCCGGAGTCGGAATTGTGAAGCGGGCATCCTTCATGTGGTGCGCGTAAGTCGAATCATCCCCCCCCAAAGTCCGCAGGAAAGGGAAAACATGATCGTTGACGACCTCAAACATCTCCTTCGGTGCAAAATTCTTGAACCTCGACCAACGCAAATCATCGTAGGAGCGTTTTTTGATATCTTCACCTTCTGGGAAAATCCGGCGTGACCTTGGGCGCTTGAGCCGATTAGCTTTGTTTTCTTCCAGAGTATGTAAATCGTCGAGACGACGCAGAAACAGCAAATAAGTAATCTGCTCGATGACTTCGAGGGGATTGGAGATACCGCCCGACCAGAAGGCATCCCAGATTTTATCTATTTGGCTTTTGATTTCCCCAGATATCATATTGCGCTTTCTTGTCCGATAATTCTAAAAAATTTGGGTGAGTATCAGTTTAGCTTGGATGTGGTTTTGCTGGAGATATGCAGCCAAATCTATCTGCTGCATCTTTTTTTTGCCAAACACCAGCCTGTCATTTCTCGAATTGAGGGCGCGCGAAAATCCGTCGCATCGTTGCATTTTCGGTTTTGCCCTCCTGGTGGAATGTCTGGGGTACTGCTGGAATTTGGTGGCGATCGCTCTTTCTTGACTCGCGGTATCAGCCTACTTCCTGGCCAATGATGCTGAAGACTAATGCAGTGATAGTGATATAATAGCCGATCGTTAAGCAAAATAGGCGATCGTACAATTCTTTACAGCGACTGAGAAAATAAAGATTATTGCAGGAGAGTCGATCGAATTAAATGATTGATACTTCTTTACCTTATTAATTTTACAACTCAAAAAACTTATGCCAGACCAAACAACTAGCACAAATAATCAGTATATTTCTGAACCCAATCAGCATATCCAACAATACTTAGACTATTACTGTGAACTACCTCAGTCTCCTAAATTCGCTATCTTGCTCAAAGGGAAATGGGGGTGTGGCAAAACATGGTTTATAAATCAGTATTGTGAAAAATTAAAAAAAGATCGTAAAAAATTAAAAACAAAAGATAAAAAATCTTTATATGTTAGCCTATACGGCATTACTAATTATTCGGAAATAGAAGACATTCTTTTTCAACAAATTCACCCTGTACTTGGATCTAAAGGGATGGTGATAGCGGGTCAAATTCTTAAAGGTTTGCTAAAGGGTACATTAAAAATTGATATAAATAATGATGGTCAACAAGATGGAATGTATCATATTGCTATTCCCGATATAGACATAGATAAAAAATTTCAGGATTCTCAATTTAGCCTTTTAATATTTGATGACTTAGAACGTTGTAGCATAAACATTGAAAATATATTGGGATATATAAATAATTTTGTAGATTCCCAAAACTTAAAAGTAGTCATAATTGCCAATGAAGATGAAATAAATAGCGATGAAGACAAAAAAGAGAAATACAACAAAACAAAGGAAAAACTAATTGGGAAAACTTTTGAAGTTTTTCCTGATTTGTCAGGGGCATTAAATACAACCATTAATCAAATATCTAATTCGCAAGTCAAAGAAATTTTGACAAAAAACTTGGCTCTCCTTGAAGAGTTATACAGGCAAGCAGAGTGTACAAATTTAAGAACTTTGAACCAAGTAATCTTGGATTTTGAACGAATCTTTGAAAACTTACCAGAAAAAGCTCAGAATCAATCAAAATTAGTAGAAGAAGTCTTAGAATTATTAATAATTTTTTCTATTGAAATTTCTTGTGCCCGACTTCATCCCCAAGAAATTCGTCAAATAGATCGGGAATTAGCTAAAGAAATGATGTCAGAGAGAAAGCGCAATAATCATAGTAACTTAACAGAAAAAAATAATGCCAATACTGAAAATACTGAACATAAAGATTCTATATTCAAAAAGTATCAAAAGCTTTATAACTCCTATTACTTTAGTGGATTACTAGCTTTTTCTGGAGTGTACCCAAGCTTATTATGGTGGGAAGCTTTTTTTGACAAAGGTCTGATCGATCGGCAATATTTTGAAGAATCACTGCCAAATTCCAAATTTTTCCAAGAGGAAAACGCACCCAATTGGATGAAATTGTTGCGTTATACTATGCTTACCGATCGAGAATTCGATAAAACACTTGATCTAGTTAAATCAGAGTATCTGAATAGGGCTTTTGAAGATATGGGAATAATCAAGCATATTACCGGATTATTCTTACTATTTTCTGATATTAAGGTATACGACAAGGACAAAAAATCTATTATTGATGAAGCTAAAGAATATATTGATCAACTAAAGAATTCTGGCAGGCTAGATACAGAGTATCGTTCTAATCCATTCGGAGATGTTTATATGAGTATTGAATTTAACAGTAAAGACGATCCAGGCTTTAAAGAATTTGATAATTATATTAAGCAATGTCAAGAAGAGGTAAGGATTCAAAATATACCCAATGAAGCTAAAAAGATACTAGATATGATGCAAAATAACATCGCTATGTTTCAACATACAATATTTTTTAATGCTGGCAGCAATTTCGATAGTTTAGGGCAAAAATCTTATTATGATTATCCCATCTTGAAATATTTACCTCCCGAAGATTTTATGAAAACATTTTTGATATTGCCTTATCAGGATATGGGCTATATTTTTTATTGTCTAAGAAACAGATATAGCAGCCCAAATTTTGCGAAAAATTTAGTTGATGAGCTAGATTTTTTGAAGAAGATTCAAAGTTTATTACTAGCAGAAATTTCTCAAAAAACAGGAAAAATTAGCGGATACTTATTAAGTTCTCTCAATAAAGAATACTTAGAAGGAATTATTAGTAATCTCGAACAAGTAGAACAACCTCTTTAAGGGTGTTGACTCTGCGCCGTCTGTCACCCGCCCATCAAAAAAAAACCAGACTTTTGATACTCGTCAATCTGGTTATCAGTATGGCAAGTCGAGCTTTTTCAACTTACGAAAGTGGCTTGAATCCACTTTTTGATTTTATTGGCAGTAGCACGTTGTTAGTTGTTTTGTTTCATTCACCGTAAATCTCTTTCAATACAACTGCCAATCCCGCATCTAGGTCTTGCAGCGCTTCATCTAGGCTCTCATAGCTATCTTTTCCGAACCACAGCATCCCACCACAATCGCTCGCTCGCACAAAAGATGTTAAAGGACTCTCTGCCTGATCGCCGATTTCAATCCAGCCTTCATGTTCGTATACCCAACGAGCTATGTTGGGGTACATCTGTTCCAACGAAAATTTCATCTGAACTCGCTTACTCCCGGTGTCTGCGTCTTCATTATAATACAAGACCTTAAACCCAATTAAATTTCAATTCTAATGAAACGCAGTATATCAAGGAATGGGTTGCTATTCAAAAAATAGAGTTGGTTAGTCCAGGGTTGTATTAGTTTTTGTTGCAAACTTCTTTGATAAGTTGATACTCCGCATCATATCTTGGCGTAAATGAAGTTTGCCACCATGCTCCTGCTTTTTTGACAGCACCTTGTTGGTTGGTCAAAATGTAGTTAGTAGGACGAATCATCGAGGTTGGACAGTAAACTCTAAAATCTGCTTTCAATCTATCTCCATCAGAATAAACTAAAGTCGTTGAAGCAAGATATAATTCTGGCAGATCAAGCAGTTTAACCGAAATTGAAGAAGATGGAATAGGAGTTGGCTTAGGTAAAGTTACTGCTGGTGTAGGTGGATAAATTGGTAATGGTTGTGGTGGAGTTTGTGTCGGTGGATAATTTGGCGATGGTTGAGGTTGAAATGTAACAGTCGGAGATGAAGGAATTAGTGATGGTTGAGGTTGAGCTGTAACTATTGGAGATGGAGGAATTGGTGAAGGTTGAGGTTGAGCTGTAACAGTTGATGATTTAGGAATTGGTGATGGTTGTACAGGTTGTATAACATTTGGTGATTTAGGAGTAACTGGAGTTTTGGGAGTAGGAGATTCTTGTACTTGTGAAGGAGACTTAGAAGGCTGTGGTGATGCAACTATTGATGGAGTTTGGGCAATTGGAGTCGGTGATGGATTAGAACTAGCCGATTGTTCAGATGGTTTGGTTATCCAAAATCCTGCAATAATAGCCGTCGCAATGAAACTACCAAGCAACAAAGTTTGTTGGATATTCCCTAGTTTAGATGGAGCTGCGGAAATAACTGTTGGTTGTTGCTGAATATGCTCAGGAATATCTGCGATGGTAGGACGGATAATTTGATGAACCTGAGATGTTTGAGATTGCAATGCTTGCAGCATTTCCTGTGCTGTAGCGTATCGATCGCAACTATGAGCAGAAATTGCTTTATCTAAAATAATGGTGAGGGTAGGGCTAACTTGGGGAGCATATTGCTTCCAAAGAATTTCACCTGTATAGTTATTAGTTTCTATATCCTGTGGCTGTTTACCTGTCAGTAAATAAATAGCGGTTAATCCAGTAGCGAATAAGTCACTACTATATACTGGTCGTCCGGCCGCTTGTTCGGAAG
Source organism: Microcoleus sp. PH2017_35_SFW_U_B (assembly GCF_020737865.1). Taxonomy (NCBI): domain Bacteria; kingdom Bacillati; phylum Cyanobacteriota; class Cyanophyceae; order Oscillatoriales; family Microcoleaceae; genus Microcoleus; species Microcoleus sp. PH2017_35_SFW_U_B. The sequence continues at coordinate 22,041 of NZ_JAEQDE010000057.1, read as the reverse complement.
ACATAAATCCACAAGTTCCGATTGCAATTGAAGTCTGCGGACTTCCCGAAGAACTCATGGTAGTAGCTATGGCTTCTTTGACAGCACCAAAATCTATCAACACAGGCTTTTGGTCGGATTGTCTAATAATTATATTGTCTGGTTTAATATCCCGATGAATAATCCGTTTTTGATGAACGTAATCTAAAATCGGTAAAAAATTAACTAGAAAGTCTCTGACATAACTTTCGCTGAAACTGGATTGTGACTGGATTGTATTTGTGAGAGTCATGCCCTCTATTAGTTCTTGAACCAGATAGAAGTCATTGTTTTCTTCAAAATAAGCATAGAGTGTCGGAATGCGATCGCTGTGGCTACCCAAATCTTCCAAAATAGCGGCTTCCCGTTGAAAGCGCTCTTTGATTAGTGGATAGATTTGCGGATGGTGAGAAACTGGGTGTAGCTTTTTAACTACACACCGCCGTCCTGATGGCATTTGGGTATCTTCTGCGAGGAAGGTTTCCCCAAACCCGCCAGAACCCATAGATTTTAAAACTTGATACCGATGATTTAATAGCATAGTTAAAGTCTAAAATATTGTTTTACGACATACAGCATTAAAGTCAAGCTAGTTAAAATATTCCGCTGTAAATCAACTATGTTCCGGGAACCGAGTCTGATATTCAGCTTACTTGATTTGAGAATCAGATTTGCGTTACGATCGCCCGAACCTTTCCGCACCCACCTGTACCCGTGAGGTAGCGTGTTTCCTTACTGCATCAGCCCCCTGGCGCTAAGCAATACCCAGCCAAATACAGTAATGCAGTAATGCAGTAGAACCTTGGGATGACCGCAAACAGAGAGAATATTGGTCTACCGTTGGCTGACGGGGTGAGTTTTGCCGATATCAGCTTCTGGTTGCGACTGACCCAGCCTCAGAAACAGCTATGATTTGGTTCACTTTCCTTTGTACAAGCTTCACCACAACAGAACCATAATCAGGTAAAAAGATTTAAAAAAAGGAAACTTCCTGAAACTGAGGATATAGAACGTTATTTGTAATATGGCAATAATTTTGGTCTAGGATTTAAATTGGAACAGAGAGGCAAAATGAACAAAGGGCGAGCGATTTTTAGTTTAATAGTAAGTTTGGCTGTTGTTGGTGCTAACTCTGGGCCAGTCTTTGCAGGGCTACAACAAGACAGTACAATGGCACCAAACCAAATAGCTCAGCGACAGCGTAATTGCAGCAGTCCTCAACAAAGTAACGCAGAGTACAAAGAGTGTATGCAATTAAGGTATGAAGCCGCAGATAAGCGCCTTAATCAGGTTTATCAACAACTGCTTCCTAAATTAAGTCGTAAACAGCGATCGGTACTTTATCAAGAACAGATAAAATGGATTAAGTCGCGGGACAAAAACTGCGAATCAGAAGTTTATGACAATCGCGGTGGTTCCGGTTATCGAGGTTTTCTCAATGAATGCTTGGAACGCAAGACCAAACAACGCACCGCTGAATTAGAGAATTATTTAAGAAAGAGATAAGAAAGAGATAAGAAATAGGAAGGATAGTTTATGAAAAAGCAATCGATTTTAGGAATTCTGCTCAGTTGTGCCGTGTTGGGAGCTTGCTATCTCACCAAACCCCAAACTGTAAATGCTGCACCTGCGTCTATATTTACACCCATTATCCGGGATATTAAGAATCAAATTCCGAGAGGATGGCTAATGCGCTTGCCTTCAAGTGTTAATATCAGCAACACTAAACTTTATCCGCAAGTCATTACAACCATTCCTGGAGAGTTTGCATTATTTCTGAATTCAGAGCCAAATTGCAATGCTAGATTCTGTTATTTTGGAGTTATTGCAGTAGCCCAAAATTCTAAATATGCTGATAATTTGCGTTCCAAGCATATCTTTTCTAAGACATTCTTCCAAAGAGTTAAGGCAATTAGACAACGCAGTTCTCAAACTAGGACTGAATCAGAATACACACTATTAAATAGCTCAGAAATGGCAGTGATAGAGAGAACGTCTATCACCTTAAAGCCAGGAATTCAGGGTGTTTTTATTGCTCAAAATGGCGGAGGGGTTTCAACTCCACCTTCTTTACACGTTCTTTGGAAACAAGATGGTTTGAATTATCGAGCAACTATAAAAGGTGGATTCGATTACGACCGGAGTGTTGTGATCCAAAGTCAGAAGTCAGCATTAATTGATCTAGCTATTTCGATGGCTAAAGAGTCTCCGATTAAAAGTGCTAACTAATTTTTTTTAATAGGAAGAACTATGAGTCTCCGTCCCCGTTTACTAACAGGCGGTACTCTCGTTTTTGGCGATCCGAATAAAAATCAGGAGTTATTGTGAAGATTGTACTCGCAAAAATATTAGAACACAAGGAAGCTTACGCCAACTTGCCGCTATTTCAATATACGCGGGATGCAAGCTTATCTGAAGAACAGCGGCTGTCTTTTTACCCGTGTATGGCGCATTTTATTCTGAGTTTTGGCGATATCAACAAATATATGCTGCGCTCCGAGCCTGCAAGCGATGAGTACCAACAGCGGGTGAACATTCATACCTATGAAGACGACCACCATTGGCTTTGGTACCTTGAAGACTTTGCAAAACTCGGTTTTGACAATCCCTGCGCTCCAACGAAGCTCATGCGTTTTTTGTGGAGCGACGAGACACGCCAAAATCGAATTCTAACTTACCGCCTAGCTGCTCTCATTTCTACAGCAAGTGCTGTAGAACGACTTGCCATAATTGAGGCGATTGAAGAAACTGGAAATGTTCTTTTCAGTACCGTGCTGGATCTAGCAAAAGCCATTGAGTTGCGCCGCAATATCGAACTGCGATACTGTGGGGCATTTCACTTTAACCTAGAGTCAGGTCATTTGGTTGGAAGCGATCGCATTGATATTTCAGAAATTTGCCTGGATGGTGCGACCCAAGCCCGCTGTCTGGATCTCGTCGATGAAGTCTTTGCGTTATTTGAGTCGTGGACTCACGAACTCCTCAGCTATGCGAAAGAACATTCCTTAGCCATGCAAAAGGACACTCCTTTTCCAGGTTAATTCGATCGCCTGCGATCGCATTTTTCTCAACGTTATCGGTAATATCGTTTACGAAAGCTCGGAGTTTGGTTGTGTTCTCAATTCAGATTCAGATTCCAAGTCGTAACTCCTTCGCTAGAATCAGTGCTCATTGACACGTCTTGAGTCCAACTGGCGATGTAAGTCCAGTCTGAATCTTCTAGCCAAGCCAGAGTATCAAAGCTAGTGGCTCGTTCGCGAATAAATCTAACGTACAAATCAACGTTATCTTTAATCCACATATCATCCCCACGTATTTTTAACTGGATTTTGAGATGACCGTTCAGTCCATTCGAGAATTCAAAACCGTACCCAGGATATGGCATCGGAATCTGTCCAACACCAGGTGGCAATTCAGGTGTCTTATCGTTCCTCCGTGGCAGCTTTGTTGGCCCGATGTAATCATAGTTTCGGATTGCACCGCGTTCGAGGTCGTTTTCAGTTGGATAATCCAAGTTTAGTACGCGAAGTTCGGTGCCATCTCTCAAGATTATCGCCTGTACCAAACTATCGGTTCCTGCGAAAGGCGCATCCTTCGTTTCCACAATTAGCCTAATTGAACCTATCCACATACAAAACACTCCGTATTCAATAATGTTCGTTTATATTCTTTTCAAGACCTATGTCAAATATTAAGGAAATTCTCACAAAACTTAATATGCTCTTCCCCTCACTATTACATACCGCCTCACTAAATGTTGACCCGAAGAAAGCGGTGCAAACACATATTTATTTCTATCAACCGCTGCGCTTGCATCCTTAACCAAACATATCAATAAACCGGAGTGCGATCGCCCTCTCCTAACTTGCCGACTCCTGAACCGCAGCATTAAGAAATACCCCAAACCAATGCAGCAATGCAGTAAGTATGCAAGACTTTGGAGCGTCAGGTCGGGTATACACCAAGCATGAAGATTGAAGGTCACGGGCAAGCGAAAATCCTCACCCAAGCGGAAATCGAACTGTTGTTTAACGAGGGTTTGCAGACTCATCGCGACCGCACGCTCTTCGGGGTTTGTCTCTACACCGCTTGCCGCGTGGCGGAAGCTTGTTCCCTGGAAGTCGTCGATATCTACACCGCGAAGGGCAATGTTCGACCGACAATCAACTTCCGCAAACACAACACCAAGGGCAAACTCCAAACCCGCACGATTCCCGTAATTGAGGACTTGCGATCGCTCCTGACAGCTTGGAAACCCAACACCGGCAAAACTTACCTGTTTCCGGGCCGCCATCGCTGCCATCATTGGCATCACCTGCACTCAAACTCGGCGGATCGGATTTTGAGAGAAGCTTTCGAGCGCGTTGGCATCGAGGGCGCATCCACCCACAGCTTCCGCCGCACCGCCCTCACCCAAATGAGCAATGCTGGCATCCCCTTGCGGGTGATTCAAGAAATTAGCGGCCACCGCAACCTCGAACAATTGCAGCGGTATTTGGAGGTAGAGCCGGAGCAAGTGCTCGGGGCGATCGCCAGTCTTTCTATGCTTTCCTACGCGGGAAAACTCCCATATCCTCACGTACAGGATGAATTGACTGCCGCGCCGTCCGCAGCATTGCCCCCATCGCAACTGTCACACACCCCCGAAGGCGGATCGTCCCCTAAAGAAATCCTCGAATAACAGCCGGTTGGCATGAGGCGATCGCCCTGCTTTCACACCGCACGCGGGCGCTCTCAACTCAAGTTTTGTTACAATTCTCATTCTCAGAGCGGGTGCACCTACAAAAACCTGCTTAAAGGAGAATTCTAGGGCGATGTGGCTAAAATACGGTGTTGCTCCCAGTGGCGAACTGGCGGGCATCGATGATGTTGGGCGCGGAAAAACTCACCTCGCGTGCCTTTACTGCGGCGGCGGACTGACAGCAAAAAAGGGTGCGGTGAAAGAACATCACTTCGCGCACACCGGGGAAACTTGCAAGCTCGTGTCGCAGCGGATTAAGACCAAAGCTTTCCCCACGCTGCCGCTCTACGAGCATTTCAACATCGAACTCAAGGGTGAGGAATTAGAACAACTGAAAGTGCTGTGGAAGTGCGATTCGTTGATTAGTGAATCTCGGTAATCAATCCGTAAATAACTAATGAGCGTGAAACTTGACCCCTAGGTTGAGCACTGAACTCTCAGATTGATGAAGGTGCAAGTCCTTCCCGCAAGATTCATGCGTGACTCCTTATCTGCTCACACCGACCAAGCTCAATTCTTGGAGAGTGAAGCTCTTAACTGGGCACAATCAGACGGCTGTTATGGGCTGACACTGGTGCTAACAGGGAGTTCCTACGGTGAAACCGAGCCTAAAAAAGTAACTTACACTTAGGCAGGGCATAACTTAAAAAACCCTGACCTCATCAGAGCTAAAGCCCGACGCATCATTTCCACAATAGCGTCCAGAATCTTGGGTTTCTGATAGTTAAATTGGCTACACCTAACGGAACAATCAATCATCTGAGGGAACGAATAAAAACGACTTGAGAGTCATGGATACGTCGATTTCCATGTAGGTAAGATGAGATACGGAACTCTCTCAAGACGGGTAGGATGCGAAGTAATTTTCGCAAGGTATTCAGAAAACACTTAATGGAGCAGAGCATGATTAGGCACAGTAGCAATACCAGTGAATCTTGGAAGAATCTACCGTGGAAGAAATTCCGCAAAGATTTATTTCGCCTACAAAAAAGAGTGTTCAAAGCGGTTCAAGCAGGAAACAAGCGGAAAGCGCAGTCTCTGCAAAGACTTATTCTGAAATCCAAAGCTGCAAGATTTCTAGCAATTCGACAAGTAACACAGCTAAACGCTGGCAAGAAAACAGCAGGTGTTGACGGTGTAAAATCTCTCGACTTTACAGGACGTTTCGACCTAGAAACAATACTCAAAGAGTCGGCAGGTAACTGGCATCATCAAGGACTACGGGAAATCCCAATCCCTAAAAAGGACGGGACAACCAGAATGCTGAAAATCCCAACTATCGCGGATAGAACTTGGCAATGTCTCGCCAAATACGCCTTAGAGCCAGCTTGCGCGTTGCAACATTCCATGCTTACAGCTACGGGTTCAGAGCCGGACGCTCCGCGCACGATGCACAGAAAATCCTGTTCAACAATCTAAGAAGCTACTGTAATGGAATGGAAAAACGAGTGATCGAACTCGACATAGAAAAATGCTTCGACAGGATTAGTCACACCACCATAATGGACAACTTAATTGCGCCCAAAGGTATCAAGCTCGGAATCTTCCGATGCCTAAAAGCTGGGGTCAACCCCGATTTCCCGGAACAAGGAACTCCTCAAGGTGGGGTGGTGAGTCCCCTATTAGCCAACATCGCTCTTAACGGGATTGAAAGTATTCACAGATACCATAAGGATGGATTTAGAATAACTGGCAAAACCCCAGCGTCAAACATTGTCGAAACATCAATCCGTTATGCGGATGATATGGTGATAATGCTTAGACCTCAAGACGATGCAGTCAAAATACTTGCCGAAATTGATAATTTTTTAGCAGCAAGAGGAATGATGGTAAGTGCTAAGAAGACCAAGATTACCGCTACGACAGATGGATTCGACTTTCTCGGCTGGCACTTCAAAGTGTTAAGCGACGGAAGATTTAAAAGCTACCCCTCAGTGGATAATTTTAAAAAGTTCCGTTTGAAGGTAAAGAACATCGTTAATTGCTCGAATTATGGTTCTCAGGTAAAAGCCGAAAAGCTAGCACCAATAGTTAGAGGATGGAGAAATTACCATAGGTTCTGTGATATGTCAGGAGCAAGGTTTTCACTTTGGTTCTTAAATCACAGAACATACACGGTATTTAACAAGGAATCCAAAAATACCAGAGAATCAAGCGTTAAGCTTGTTAAGAAGGCATTTCCAACGGTTCCTTACTCCGAAAACAAACACATCTCCGTCAAAGGGGATAAATCGCCCTATGACGGAGATTTAACTTATTGGAGCGAACGCAATAGTAAGTTATACGATGATTTGACCTCTAAAGCCCTTAAAAAGCAAAACCATTCATGCGGTCATTGTGGGATGAAATTTATGAGCGACGAGCGAGTAAATCTACATCACATCGACGAGAATCATGATAACTGGAAACCTAAAAATCTTCTAGCAATCCACGAATCCTGTCATGACTACTCACACATGAGCAAAAGGGTCACTCCCTAAGAATATCGGGAGCTGGATGCACGGAAACGGGCACGTCCAGTTCGTGCGGTTCGTTTCTATGAAACTAGCCTGTATGGGTTAGGGGATTAGAGCCTTTACGCCGCCTTGGGTGCAAGCCCTAAAAGATAGTAAAGGTAACTTCAGTTGAGTGTGAGTGCGTCAAACTCAAATTTGACAAGTCTTACCCGCTAGGAATGGCGTGATGCCAAAACTGCCCACATGGATAGAGAACAAACTCTAAAAATGAAGCTGGGGACAGAACGAGAATAACAAACCTGAGATGGGAGCAACTCGTATAGGTAAGTAGTCAAGGTTAAACATTAGTTGAACTCTCGGAAAAAGCGTCTGAGCGTGAACGACCGAAATCAAGGTCGAACAACGACACAACATAACACTTCAAGTGTGAAAATACCCGCATTATTTTGAACTGGATAAATGCAATTCTGGGAAATCGTGGGCGAAATGAGAGAACCTAAAACTACAAAATAACTCAACCGAGGAACGAATAAAACGACTCTTTCAACCTTCAATTGTGGAAGATTAACTTCTCAAAGTGTGGACTCCTTAAATAAGGGTTAGCGGGTAGAGTTGGTAAGATGTACTCAAAAATTCAAGAAATCAGGACTCTTGGACAACTGGGTACGGTTTACATAGAAAATGTTCATTCAGGCGTAGAGAATGTTATGGCAACGGAGTTAAATCCAGTTGATAAATGGAAATCAATTCCTTGGCGCAAGCTGCGGAAAATTGTGTTTCGCCTACAAGTGAGAATATTCAAGGCTCAAAAGAACGGTAACGTGTTCCTAGTGCGTAAGCTTCAGAAACTTTTATTAAGCTCTCTTTGCAGCGAAATTACTTGCTATTCGGCAAGTGACACAGTTAAATACTGGACGGAAAACCGCAGGGGTGGACGGAAAGAAAGCCCTCGAACCCTCACAAAGACTGGCACTATTTGAAGTGTTAGTTAAGAACTGGAAGCAATGGAAACATCAGCCCTTAAAGCGAGTATATATCCCCAAAGTAGACGGAACTAAAAGAGGGCTAGGAATCCCGACCATTAGCGACAGAGCATATCAATGTCTCATCAAATATGCCTTGGAACCAGTAGCAGAAGCTACGTTCAACGCTCATTCTTATGGGTTTAGACCTAGCAGAAGCTGCCACGATATCCAGAGACAATTATTCAATAATCTAAACTCTAGCAGTAATGGATTAGAAAAAAGAATTTTGGAATTGGATATTGAAAAATGTTTCGACAAGATTGACCACAAATTCTTAATGCAATCAGTCCAACTACCAAAGGCAGCAAAACAAGGGGTATTTAGGGCAATAAAAGCTGGAGTCAGAGGAGAATTTCCTTCATCAGAATCCGGTACGCCCCAAGGGGGAGTTTTCAGCCCATTACTAGCAAATATAGTCCTTCACGGATTAGAGAACGTTGGTCATGAGGTCAGATTAAAAATCAGAAATGGTGGAAGATACATAGACACTATTACTGGATTCCGTTATGCGGATGACGTTGTGTTTATTCTGAAACCAGAAGACGACCCTGAACCCCTCCGAGGATACATTGATAAATTCTTGGCAACAAGAGGATTAAAAGTTAAAGAAGCCAAAACTAAAGTCGTACATAGTACAGATGGTTTCGACTTCCTTGGGTGGAACTTTGCCGTTAAACCCAATGGTAAATTCATTTCAACACCAAGTCAAAAAGCTACAATTAGCATTAAGGCAAAAGTTAAAGAAGTGATAAAAGATAGTCGTTTCACTCTCGAACATCGAATCAACAAGTGTGGTTCGATGGTAAGAGGGTGGAGAAATTACCATAGATTCTGCGATCTGAGTCAACACAACCTGTGGTCACTGCGCTATTGGTTATGGAAATTCATTCGGAAACAAGGAAGATACAACCGTTATCAAACCAATAAGGTTATAAAAAGAGCAATTCCTGCGGTTAGTTGGTCAGCCTACAAGTTTGTCATTGTCAAGGGAGATAAATCACCCTTTGATGGCGATTTTGTTTACTGGTCAAAACGAGAGAATGCTCACTACGATGGGATAACCGCACGACTTCTCAAGAAACAGAATCACAAATGTACAGAATGTAATCTATCGTTCATTTCAGGTGATATTGCAGAATTACACCATATTGACGGCAACCATGACAATTGGAAACCTATAAATTTGGAAGTTCTACATCGTGAATGTCACCAGCATCAGACCGTTCATGGTCAGGTGAGAGTCCGAACAGCGGGTTAAACCTGACTTATTAGGTGTCAGACTAGGAGCCGGATGCAGTGAAAGCTGCACGTCCGCGTTCTGAAGGAGAGGTGTCCTGTGGTAACACAGGCATCGACTCTAATTAACTGAGAGGTGCTGGGGATAATACCCCACATCGACTCAAACAGAGTACGGCGCACAGGGCTACGCCATTCCCAAAGACTTGGTAAACTTTCGGTGGCAGTTGAAGGGATTGCTGGAGTCAGAGGGCGATCGCTCTTGTCAATTCACTCACCTCGGCCTGATCCCAGTGGGTGCGCTTCCCCTGGCGTTGTTCAACCGAGTCCAAGAACCCTTGCTGCTGTCGGAGTTAGTGAAGTTAGAGCGCTCTGTAGAGGTGGCTGAAGCTGCGGGGTTATCTTGTTTTGATGAACGGCGGGCTGATTTGCAGATTTATCGATCGCAGCTTCGTCGGATTTTGGTGAACTCGCTCTATTTCCTTGAGGTCAAAGCGGACGGGAACACGTTCTATAAAATTGGGGTGACAACTCGTCAGATCGAGGAACGCATCGCCGAGGTGCAGCGGGATATGAGGGCGCATTACTCGGATGTGGTTGTTAATTTACTGGGATTGTGGGAACACCGGGGGAATGTGGAGCTTTACTTCAAGCATCGATACAAAGCGTTTAATTACCGCATTGGGAAACTGACGGAATATTTCGTGTTTCCTGATGTCAAGGTTGTGTTGAACGATTTGTACGGGATGGAAGTCAAAATGCTGAGTGATGTTGAGTTGGATGCGATCGGTGGGATGAGTGCGAATAACACTGCTGGCTGAATTTCGCAGTTTGCAGCAAGTCAAGCTAGCTGCTCAGTTAACAGCCGTTTTGTCCAAATGTCGGCTCAATAACCTACTGAAAATGATGAAAGAAGACGCCATCGAAATTGTTGGTTTCCATGCACATATTTACTTCGACGCCGATCGTCGCGATGCTGCTGCGTGTGTACGTAAAGGATTGGCTCGGTTTGAGGTACAGCTAGGGGGCTGGCACAACAAACCGATCGTGCCACATTCTAAAGCGATGTATCAAGTTGCTTTTTTACCCTCACAGTTTGGCAAAGTCGTTCCTTGGTTGATGCTGCACCCCGAAGGGCTAGATATTCTCGTCCATCCCGAAACAGGCGACGATGTGGCAGACCACACAACACATTCTTTGTGGCTGGGAGAGAAACTAGAGTTGAATGTCGAATTTCTGCGACCTAAAACAGCCAGCACAAGCGAATAAACGATCGGTCTGTAAAAAGTAGCAGTTCTCTTGTCGTCGCCGAGCGCTCCGACAGTCGTACTCTGGTGGTCTGCACCCGATCAATTTGGATACAGTGCCACAAGTTAAAATTGGTTAATTAAAACAACCTTTTACTATATCAGGTTTTTGTTTCACTTAGCAAACCGATGCTGCAAATTGAAATAAGTTATTCCTGAAAATAAAAGTTTTAACTATATCATATTTTGGTTTCACTGGCAAATTGATGCCTGCACTTAATCGCCAATGGCATCTCCTATCAAGGCTTTAATGGGTTATTACAAAAGTCCACTTTTTCTTAGACAGCTAGAAATTAACGTTTTTGGAAGGATAGCAAGATTCAGAGAAGTAAAATTTGTCAAATTGACAAAACTGTTTTACAGAAAAGTTGTTATAAGAGAAACACCCAGAGTGTTAGTACCACTTTGGGTGTTGTGCAATTTAATTCATTACGCCCATGATAAACCCTTTCTCGCAAGCCCGCATCCTGGGGGCTGTCGTTCTGCTACTCGTTCTCGGTTCCCTAGTGCTGGCCGTCATCGACCCCAGCACCCGCCCGATGTTTGGCGACCTGACTAAAGTTGTGGTTGGAGCTTACATCGGGCTGTACATCCCCGCCCCCGGTCAAAGACATCAACAGCTTTCGCGGCGTTCATTAAATCAGTAGAACTCTGTTGGAGAGCTTGCTACTGTAGCGGCGGGTCTAAGTTCTAGTTTCGAGTCGGCGATCGCAGCAGTTGATTTCAACCGAAATTGACCGTTGCGATCTTCGGCTTCAAATAATCTTTGTTGGCGCTCAGTAATCATAACTCAACTATTTCGGTGTACTTCTAAGCTGCTTGACGATAGTAGTAAACTCACTCAAAAGTCGGCTAAGATTGATTTGCTTTGAGCCTTTTTTGAATGGGCTTCACCTCGCATCCGAGCGCATCTGAAATTAATTTACATTCATCTGGCGTGCAGAATTCTCTGACATATTTAGGGAACTTGCCAGGAATGTATGTATCTTGCAGCCACTGATGAAACTCTCCCAGTAAGTTGAAAGAATAAACGTTTGCAAATTTCTCTCCCCTACGGTCGGGATAATGATGGATGTACTGCTCAAATTCATCGGTATTGTGTCCTTGTTCCCTCAGCCAATGACACCAGGTTCGACCTACTGAAACATCTATAGTGGCGTTTTCGGGCAGTACAACACCTTCAGCCTCTAAATCTCTCATTAATCCGGCTATCTGCTCAAAAATGCACCACTTACCTCGCGGCAGTTTGGTATTTTGTTCAAACAAAGTTAATCTTTGATACCAAACACGTTGGTAAGGATGCAATTGAACAGTCTCATAAATCGGAGTTTTGCCCGTTGTCAGCCATTCTTCTACCCATTCAGCGACTATCATCTCAAATTCGGGAGAGAGCCACATAGAAAAAGAAACAGCCAATTTTGGATGAATCCAAGTCTCTATATCTCTGCCGCTTCCTTTTTTTTGTACTAGATCGTGTACATCAAGCTTTGTTTTATCTGATAACAATTCTATATATTGAATAGTTCGATCGTTTTCAAACCACTTTGTAGCGTTCTTGCGAGTTCCGGTTTTTCGTTCGTAAGCTTTAGTTAGCTTTGTAGCGTTGATGTAACCATCATTTTGGCGTTGCTCAACAACGAAGTCACCGATTTTGCGATCTATGTACACTGTTAATTCTCTGATAACATGAATTTATACAATGTAGCGTCTGCTTTTGACAGGCAGATTAGAGTTTACCGTATTGCTGAGAGTCGGATGTCACTACAATCCCCCCAAACTCTTGCAGAGCGCTGCCAACCCCCATTTTGAGGAAAACTAAACCAGCTCCCAATTTACAGCCAGCTATATTCTTGTCTTATGGATAGCCATCGTTGCCTCCTAGCTCGGAGGACAATCTAACATTGATGGGTCAGGTTGCGGAAAAGGTTGTTACAGTTGAGGCAGTCAATATTAGTTTGCAGTTGTGCGGAGTGGGTAATGTTTAAGATGGCGTCCTGGATTGGTGGTTCGTTTCAACCAGGTGATACATCGATTCGGAAAGTAACCGCCCGATTTGATGTGAGTAAAGCATCTCTCCAAAAACTGATGATTTTCTGCTTTCCCAATTCCTCAATAGATACTTAGCCGATGAATATCCATACCTTCTTGAGCCAAACCGAACGCCAACGGGTGAGTGATGGAGCCGTTTTACCCATCTTGAGCGGTTGCGAATCCTCTACGAAGCAATTGGTGCTGCTCTTGCCACAATTGGGAGATTTCGACAGTCTTGAATATGCTTGGTGGTTGCGGCGGGACGCTCGACGGCTTGAAGCACAAGGGATAGCAATTCGAGCTGTGGGAATTGGCGATCGCACCGCCGGTCAGCAATTCTGTGGTTATACAGGATTTCCTAGCGACTGTTTGTTTGTAGATCCCACTGGTCAACTGCACCAAAAACTTGACCTGTATCCAGGTTTATCCTTACAAGTACCCGGTTTATCGGCTGTTGCGAATGCTTACGTGAATCTGTTGTTCATGTGTGCGGGAATTGGCAGCCCCGGCACTTTGGCAGAAGTATTTCGAGGATATCGAGGCGACGCCAGAGCACCTCAATTAATTGGTGATGACGAAGTTATCAAAGCTTTCCCTCTTCCCCCTCTCAAAGGCTCCACATTCCGGTGGGCGGGTGGTAAGGGTTTCCAGCGTCCGTTTGAACTGGCAACCTTGCGGCTGCGGAATATGACAGAAGTGCTGAGTAATTGGAAAACCTATGTTCCAAATGCTGCTTATCTCACTCAACGAGGCGCAACTTTCTTGTTTGACGCTCAGAGAGATTTAGTCTACGAGCATCGAGATCGCGCCATCCTTGGCTTCGCTGCTGATATGAGCAATCCCCTGACGTTTCTATCAGAAATGACGGCTGATGTAGACTCGCTTTAAAAAAGCTCTTCCCCATCTCAGACTCTACTCAAGATTTAGGTAAATTTAGAAATTTTTGGAGCAGTTAAACACTGCAAATCACCGACTCTGGAAAATATAGCCTTCCTCAAAAAGATGAGGTATGACTGACAGCTTATAGAACCACTTAAACTCAGAGGGTTCGCATCCCAAAAACGTACTTTATCTTTCTGAGAATCGCTATATATAGCCTTTCTCAAAAAGGTGAAGTATGACTGACAGGTTATATAACCACTTAAACCAAGAGGGGTCTCTTCCCAACAACGTCCGCGAATCTTTCTGCAATACTTCGGACAGTTTTTTAACGACTCTGTAAGCGTTACAGCGTAAGCCCTGGCATTTTTAATGGTTTTTTGAAACTCAGGACGCTTACTTAAAGATTGAAAAAATAGTCATCCCTATAGCCATCAAGGGTTTGAGATACTCGATTAGATCTAAAACTGTCCGAAGTATTGTTTCTGAGAACCGCTATATAATAGCCGTAATATCAAATCCGGTAGCATAGAAATTCTTCATCTCTCTCTGTGTCCTCTGTGTTCTCTCCGGTTAAATCATTCCGACGGGTTTAGACTTAAATTCAGGAATCTGTACTCCGCGTAACTACTAAAGTAAAAGTCCATTTTCCTTCTATTTTTCAGTCGGTAAAGAGCTTGAACTACCAACAAATGAAAAGCCACGTCGCAGGGATTTATTATTGGCGACTTGTACCTCAAACCTGACGCCATCGACCCTGTTACCCGATCGAGCTTCCAAATTCCACTCTCCAGGTTGAAGCTGCCAGAATAGCGAATTAGATGACTGCGCGGCTAACTTCTTACCATTCAACCACCACTCGACAGGAAGAGTATTTACTCCCGACAATTTAAACTCTAGCCGTGAATTTTCATTCCGATTCATCAGAAAATAATCATCATTTTGAGGAAAAACTATTTTGAAATTACTGTCAGTCAAACTAGATTGACTCTGCTTTGCTAACCAGCCGTTATACTCTTCAGATAACTTTAAACTCCCTGACTCAGTTTCGTACTTACTAATATCTTCAGGAGCGAAATATTCTTGCACGACTGACGGACAATCAGAGTTGGGTCGCCACCCAGAAATAGCACAAATAGGGCGCTGTACGAACCCTTTTAAAGTCGGAAAAGCCGCAGGTTCTCGATGTTCGTGTAAGTGCAGCATGATGTGATTCCAGAGGGGTGCAGCACCCATAACTCCAGAGACTTTTTTCATGCGATCGCCATTAAAATTTCCGACCCAAGTAGCAACAGTATAATCAGTAGTAAAACCGACCGTCCAAGTATCTCGAAAATCCGAAGAAGTTCCCGTTTTTACCGCCGTAGGAAAGGGTAAAGCTAACACTGAATCAACCCCAAATTCTTGAGCTCTGGCGTGAGAGTCGCTGAGCATATTAGTAATTAAAGCTGCTGTATTCGGCTCGATTATCTGTTTAAAATTAGAATTAGGATTTTTATCGGTATCTAATGTAGCCAAAATTGGCGTAAATTGCCCTTGTTTCGCCAAGGTAACATAAGCCCTAGCCAACTCAAACAAACTAACTTCACCGCTACCTAAAACTAATCCCAAACCATAGTATTCTGGAGCTTGAGTTAAATGCTCAAAACCCAGTTCGTGCAATCGATCGAGAAAAGTAGGAACTCCTACCTTTTCTAATACCCTGACTGCTGGAATATTCAGGGAATTTGCCAAGGCAATCCGCACCCGCACCGGGCCTAAAAAAGTGCGATCGTTATAATTAGTAGGGCTGTAAAGTTTTGCGCCGGGAATTGCATAATAAGTCGGCACATCTGCCAAAATTGTATTGGCTCTAATGGCACGTTTTTCTAAGGCTAATTCATACAAGAAAGGTTTCAGGGTAGAACCGGGCTGACGTAAGGCTTGCACTCCGTCATTGCGACCTATTTCGGTTGGATTAAAATAATCGGGAGAACCGACATAAGCTAAAATTTTCCCAGTATGATTGTCGATGACTAAAGCTGCGGCATTATGCACATTATGGGGAGATAAAGTGCTTACTACTTGCTGCACTTGGGCTTCAACAAACTCTTGTAAAGAGCGATCGATAGTAGTGCGAATCTGAGACGGATGCTGCTTGGGTAATAGATCCGATAGCCAGAATAAAAAGTGAGGGGCGGCAATAATTCCCTCCTTGACTGGTGCGAGTAAAACTGCTTCTTTTAAGGCTCGTTCTGCCTCCGATCGCGTGATATATTTGTCCTTAACCATGCGATCGAGTACGTAAGCTTGCCGTTTTTTTAAAGATATCCAGCGGGAGTAAGGATTGAGATTA
This sequence comes from Microcoleus sp. PH2017_35_SFW_U_B, assembly GCF_020737865.1. Classification (NCBI taxonomy): domain Bacteria; kingdom Bacillati; phylum Cyanobacteriota; class Cyanophyceae; order Oscillatoriales; family Microcoleaceae; genus Microcoleus; species Microcoleus sp. PH2017_35_SFW_U_B. Next base: position 6,013 of record NZ_JAEQDE010000057.1, on the reverse strand, counting down.
TTTGGATCGTTAGGAATGGCTGCTAACAGGCTGGCCCGAGCGAGATTGAGATCGGCGGCGGGAATGCCAAAATAGGTGCGAGAAGCGGCTTCTACACCGTAAATATTGCCGCTCATGGGCAATCTGTTGATGTAAGATTCGAGAATTTCATCTCTCTTCATGCCGGCAAAAATCCGCCAAGACAGCCAAATTTCTCCTACTTTGTGAGGTAAGGTGCGAGGAGCAGGCTCTAGCATCCGGGCTAACTGCATGGTGATGGTGGAAGCACCGCTGACTGTGTGTTTGGCTTGTGCGGCTTCGAGGATCGATCGCACAATTGCGATCGCATCTGTGGCACCATGTTGGTAAAATCGGCTGTCCTCAGCGGCGATAATTGCTCGTACAAAGTGAGGAGAAACTCGATTTAAGGGTACTGTGACGGTATGTTCTTGGTTACGAGTGAGAATCGTGCCCAGGGGAAGTCCGTTGCGATCGCTAAATTCGATCGCCGACTGTTTCTGGGCGATGTCAGCAGCACGGATGGGTGCGAGATAAGGGAGCGATCGAACAATTAGGCAAATTAATATTAACACCAAAAATAAACGAAATTTTGGGTTTTTATACTGTGGCAAAACTTTTTGGATAATTGCGATCGGCCGCAGCCTCAATATCTTCATCATTAATTCCTCCGCCAACAAAGGTTTAATCTATCTAAAATCTTGCACCAATGTCAGAAACCGGGTTTTTGACGACAATATCCGCTTTGATGCAGAGTCTATGCCAAAAACCCGGTTTCTTGCATCGCACGAGAGGTGAGAAACCGGGTTTCTTCATAAATTTTTCGTCTCCCGTCTGAGATTTTTCAAAGAAACCCGGTTTCTATGCCAAAGTCCTATAGGAATCCTCAATAAGTCATAAACTTTGACCCCACCCCAACCCTCCCCTTACTAAGGGGAAGGAGTAAGAAGAAGTTTACAAAAAATTTAGGATCGCTATATATCAAATCAGAGTTGGGAAACCCAGGTATTTTCTTAGTCGGCGGAGGCCGACTTCGTTCGTGTAGTTGCGGTTTCAACCGCCGAATAATAATGGGTATATCTAACCCGAATTTGGTATTCTAAAGCCTACAACCCCAAGATACTTGTTTCCAGAAACTACGGAGTTTCCCCCTCATTAAGAAATAATACAAAATCCTTAATCTTATAAAATTATCTGGAAAGTCGCTCGCATCAACTGTAGGTAAAGTATCCGGAAAAGAAAGATAGATTATCAGTAACTCAGTTCTCTCATATGGCAATCCTAAATCATTGGTGAGCTTCTTACTCCCTCCCCTTACTAAGGGGAGGGCTGGGTGGGGTTAAAAATTTATGACTCATTTAGGATTGCTATAGACTGAGCTTGTAAAAGTAATTTTGCAAGCTATGCTGACCGAAAACCTCGCTTTATCGAGAAATTATTATGAAGTTAAAAAAATGGATGAGTGCGATACTTATCTTCGCGATCGCACTGACAATAACCACCTGTGGAATCCCGAATAAATCCTCAAAAGCTGAGGCACTTTCCTCAGTTGCTCCCCTAAATTCTCCGCAACTTTTAAACTGGATTGAAGAAATTAATCCGACTGGAAAAGCTGAACCTCTCAATCAAATTCGGATTCGGTTTAAAGAACCATTAATTCCAGTTGCCAGCCTCGATGATTCCGATCGGGAAAGTCAACTAAAATTATTTGAAATTCAACCTGCTATCCCCGGCAAGTTTCGTTTTTTAACCCCGCGACTGGTCGGATTTCAAGCAGAACAAGCATTACCCAAAGCGACTCGCGTTCAAGTCACCCTCAAAGCAGGTTTAACCGATCTCAAAAATCACCGTCTAGATAAAGATTTAGCTTGGACATTTAACACGGAACCTCTCCACCTCTCAAATTTACCAACTTCTAGATCGGCGAATTTAGACTTCCGCCCCATTGACTTAAAACGTACCCTCGAATTCACATCAAATGTAGAATTAGATTTAGCTTCAGTGCAAAAGCATTTGAAATTAATGCCAGAGGGACAGACAAAAACAGTGCCTGTTAAGGTAGAGTTAGCAACAGCAGGGGAAAAATCAGAGGTAAAATCAAAAGAACGGCAAACTCCAGAAGAAAAATTCGATCCATCTGTTCGCACTTTTGATTATACGATAGTTCCCCAACAAACACTAGAAAAAGCCACTAAATACCGCCTGCAATTTGACTCGGGCTTGCTACCCATTCGCGGCAATATCCCCAGCGAAACACCTTTTGTCAGCCAGGTAGAAACATATTCACCCTTGGCATTTGAAGCTATTAAATTTTTCGGGCAACCCGATGCTGGCGGTGCTTACGGGCGGTTCGATAAAGGCAGCGCCCAGTTACAATTTAATAACAGTATTGTCGCCGATTCAGCACGGGAAAATATCACCATCAATCCCGCACCCAAAAAATCTCCTGCACTCGTTCAAGCCTATGACAATGAATCCTCGGTCAGTCTCAACCCTTGGAGTTTAGAGCCAGCAACACAATATACTATTACTATTGGCGCTAACCTGAAAGATAAATTCGGTCAAACTTTGGGTAAACCCGTCACATTGCAGTATGAAACAGGCGATGTTGCTGGCGATTTTTTGACGCCAACAGGGTTAAATATTTTTCCGGCAGGTAAGGACTTACAACTGAATATTTCCGCAGTCAATTTGCCAAAACCTCAGTACAAAGCAGCTTATAAGGTCGTTCAACCTACCGATCTAGTTTATCGTGCTGACGCCTATCCCAGGGCGGAGGGAAATAATTTACTTGTCAATCCTTCTGAGTGGCAAACTTTCCAATTTTTAAGCAAGAAAAATCAGACTAAAGATATAGCAATTCCCTTGCGAGAAAAGCTAGGCTCGGCAACAGGAATGCTTGCCTATGGAGTGCAAGCACGCACGAATCCTTTGCGAGAACCTACTAATTACGGTTTAGTTCAGTTGACTAATTTGGGAGTATTTGCTCAGTGGTTCCCAGAGTCAGGTTTGATTCGAGTACACCATCTCGATGACGGTTCCGCAGTAGCAGCATCAGTTGAAATTTATGAATCTCAATTAGAGGCAAAATCTTACCCCGAACCTACTCCTTGTGCCATAGGTAAAACTGACAGTAACGGTACATTACTGCTAAGTCGTAAGAATTTACAGAAGTGTATTAAATCTGAATCGGTTGGCTTTGAAACAGCACCAAAATTATTAGTCATTGCCCGCGAAAATAAAGACTGGGCATTTGCTAGAACCGAAGAATATAGCGGGGCTTATGGCTACGGCCTTGAGGGAGATACTTGGAGCGGTAATAAACCTCGATCGCGCGGTACAATCTTCTCAGACAGACAACTTTATCAACCAGGAGAAAAAGCTTGGTTTACTGGAACTGCTTATTATCTTCAAAATGGAGTTATTAAGCAAGACAAAAATGCTAGTTATGCAGTCACGCTGAAAAGTCCAAAAGGTACGGAAACCGATTTAGGCACTCATAAAACTAATGATTTTGGTACATTTTCTCTGCAACTGCCGATCGCACCAGATCGACCTTTAGGCTACTATTCCATCCGGGCTAAAGGAACCAGCGGAGCGGAAATTTCCGGTAATTTTCGGGTTGCTGAATTCAAACCACCCAATTTTAAGGTAGATTTAAGCCTTAATAAACAAATTGCCCTGATTGACGATCGAATCGAGGCAAAAGCCCAAAGTAATTATCTGTTTGGTTCGCCAGTTGAAGGCGGAAAAGCCAAATATTATGTCACTCGCCGCCCAGCAGAATTTACTCCCAAAGGTTGGGAAGAATTTACCTTCGGGCGGCAGTGGTTTTGGCCGGAAGAAAGACCGACTGTTTCCACTGATGTACTGCAAGAAAATGCCGTATTAGATGCTAGCGGTAAGGGCGATCGAACATTTACAGTCGCCAAAGATTTGCCCTATCCGATGAATTATCGAGTAGATGTCGAAGTCTCCGATGTTTCAAATTTATCTGTATCAGATTCTCAAACATTTACTGCTTTACCCAGCGATCGGCTAATAGGTTTGCAAGCTAATTTTGTTGCCGATGCAGGTAAATTTTTACCCATTCAACTCATCGTTACCGATCCTGCAGGAAAAATCCTAGAAGGTCAAAAAGTCCGCGTTGAATTGCAAAAAATAGACTACAGCAGCGTCACTCAAGTAGTCGAAGGTAGTCGCAATCCTCGCCATCAAATCGAATATAAAACAGTAGCAAAAACAGAGGTAAAATCTGGCAGCAAGCCTCAAACAGTGTCCCTCAATCCTCCTGAATCTGGTTCTTACCGAATTCGAGCTAATTTTGCGGATGGTAATAATGAAGTAACTGCCACCGATTTACAGGTTTGGGCAACAGGCGAAAATGTCGTAAGCTGGGGTAACAGATACGATAATAATCGCCTGGAAGTTAAACTCGACAAGAAAAGCTATCAACCCGGTGAAACGGCAACAGCTTTAATTCAATCACTTTACCCAGAAGGAGAGTTATACTTTGCAGTTGTTCGCGATAAAACCCTCTATCAAACTGTCACTAAAGTCAAGGGAGGTGCTCCTCAAATCCAGTTCCAAGTAACGCCAGAAATGTTGCCAAATGCAGCGGTAGAAGCCGTGCTAGTCCGTCAAGGCAAGAGTTTAAAAGAGTTGGAACCTGGAAGTTTAGATAAACTGGTAAAAGTTGGCTTTGCTCCTTTTCAAACCAGTTTAGATGCTAAATACTTAAAAGTCCAAGTCACTCCCCAGAAAACAGAATTGCAACCCGGTGCCGAGGAAACTATCCAACTGCAATTGCAGGACAATTTAGGCAAGCCAGTCAAGGGACAATTTACAGTTATGGTTGTCAATGAAGCCGTACTGCAACTAACTGGATATCGCCCGCCAGATTTGGTGAAAACTGTCTATGCCGAACAGTCAATTTCTACCCGCTTCAGCGATAACCGACAGGATGTAGTATTAGAAAATATGGCATCGCCCCTGGCAAAAGGTTGGGGTTATGGCGGTGGATTCTCTACAGGTGCAGCAAATACTCGCGTCCGCAAAGATTTTCAAGCTTTGGCTTACTACAATGGTTCTGTTGTTACAGATACGAATGGGAAAGCAAGTGTTAAATTCAAACTTCCTGACGACTTAACAACTTGGCGAGTGATGGCTGTTGCTACTGACGGCAATTTAGATTTTGGCAAGGGAGAGGCGACATTTATTACCACTAAATCGCTGATTTCTAATCCAGTTTTACCGCAGTTTGCGCGTCCCGGCGATCGCATTCAAGCTGGCTTATCTGTGACTAACAATACTCAGCAAAAAGGCAATCTAAAAATTAACGGTCAAGTAGTCGGTGCTGTAAAATTTGAAGGTAATAACTCCATGTCAGCAAATCTCAAAACTCAAGCTGAATCGGGAACTCATGCTTATCGTTTCCCCATGTTGGCGGGTAATGCTGGTGGTTCTAAAATTCAATTTGCCACACAATTAAATGACAACGTGGATGTGTTTGCAGTGCCTTTAGATGTGAAAGCTTTAGAAGTTACAGAAAATGTTGTGGAAACAGGGACAACTGCAAATAAAGTAAAAATTCCGCTGAAGGTCGATCGCAATGTGGTGCCAGGTGTCGGCGGTTTGGAGATTTCCCTCGCCAGTACATTGATACCAGAAATTATTGCACCGGCGAAACAAGTTTTGCAGGACGAACAATTGCCATTTTTGGAACCAGCAGCTAGTCAGTTATTAATTGCGGCTAATTTGCAAACTCTTTCTCAAAAATACGCTCAAAGCTTGAAAGATTTTAACCCAAATAAAGTAGCAGCAACTGCACTGGAAAAACTCGCAAAACTTCAGCAACCGGATGGTGGTTTTGCTGCTTATCCCGGACAAGCGCAATCCGATCCATTTTTGACACCTTAGGAATGAAAATTTAATAACATCAGCGATGTATAATAAATAAATGAGTGAATATGAATAGGTTAATGTTTCGGTATGGATGTCAAATATTATACCTACT
>NZ_JAEQDE010000023.1:0-110509 GCF_020737865.1 Microcoleus sp. PH2017_35_SFW_U_B | reverse complement strand
ATGGTAATTTATTTGCTTTCTATTATGCCATCAACTTAGTCAGACAGACAATTGTCTGAGTATTTATACTGATTGCAAAAGTGGGATGCTCCCGATCGAGATGAGCATGGATGTAATCCACAACTTGTTGCAGTTTATACTTTGGTAGTCCACCGACATACGATTCATGAATCGGTTTCTGAGCACAGTAGTACTGCAATAGATGGGCAAACAATGCTCCTAGCAACGCATCAATATAGAGTTGTCCACCGAGTCCAGAGGTTTGTAACTCTTGCTTTAATGCGTTCCCAACTCCAAACAGCAGTGAGTCTGAAAGCATGAATTGGGATAAGAGTTCAATCGAATTTCCCGCAACGTGTTCTCTAAGCCGCTTCTCAAACACATCAGGTTTAATCATGAGAGCCAAGTATGAGTGTTCTCGATTCCAAGAACTACTGCATGTAGAGTGAGCTGGAACGATAATAACATCCCCAACTCTCATTTCTGCCGTCTGATATTGCCCATCAATGGTTTGCTCTACTTGTGTACCCGCTGATACCTCTGTATGAATTAAGATGACGTGCTGTTGCTCAACACCAGTGGGTATGCTGTCCGATGAATGACGAAAATGAGCAAGCTCGATGCCTGTTGATAAAAGTTGACGCTGTAAGAGAATTGCACCCTCAAAATAGAGGGCTTGACTATCTATCCTACTGGTATAACCAACGCTTTCTGATTGGGGAGATGCCATCTGTCCATAGGTGTAGGGGATCTAACGTTAATTTTACCTAATTTTCTGACAACCTTGAAGTTAGTCCCTACCAATACCTAAGCTGTCTAACTTATAATTGTGTCGCAGATGCGGTACAATACTATTCCTAGTTGGCTTATCCCGCACATCTGCGGTTTAACTCCGAACATTCTGAACAGCTTGTTGTCTGCTTTAACTCAAAGAATAAACCACCCCGATCGCCCTGTCGGTGAGAAAAAGTGACATAATTTTGTCAAACTTGTAAATGGTAAATTGTCGAGCTAGAGGAAAGAGCGTACTTGCAACCTTGACGACAGCTACAACTCATCGATCGTCACCAACCCACCTTCTGTAAACTGAATAACAAGTTCTTGCTCATCCAGCAAGGAAGTTCCAAGTAAAGGTCGCCTTCCTGTGGCAAGGACAAGGACTTCTCGCTCTTCACCATCCCAAAGGACGATCGCTTCGTGAACTGGTAGCAAGACTTCACTGTTATCTGCCAAATTTGCAGGAGTGTCGTGTCTAAAGGTTAAGCCCATCAATAAAACAGCTTCTAGAGGAAGACATAATTCCCCAGTGAAGCCTGTATCTATCACAAACTCAATAGGGAGGCTTGAGCCATTCGGTAGCAAGAAAGTCAGCGTTACAGTTGCGTGTCTATTTGTCACAATCCCAGAAATCACTTGTATACACGCTCCATGACACCACCAAATGAGACAGCAACGTTATATCCAATACGAATACCAAATAGTCTAGCGTTTGGGTGCTTCTTGCTAAGGTTACGGGAGGCTTGCAATCCAGTTTTATCGACTTCATAATCACCTGTTTCAATGTCGATGATTACCATCTTGCCGATGTTCTTTTCCACTTCTACCTTTTCGCGGATGGTGCTTTCATACAATTGCTTGGCACGTTTCGCAACTTCTTCACGGCTTAAAAGGATTGCTTGCATAGGTTGACTCCCCATCGAGGCTTTTCTGTGAATCCGTCCATGATAGCGCACGCACAAGCAGGGCGATCGTTGCAGTTAATTCAATAAATTTGTTTATTTTCTGAAAAAAATAGTTCGGACAGTTTTTTAACGGCCCTGTAAGCCGATGGCGAGGAAGCCCTGCCATTTTTAACGCATTTTAAGCAACGAGTGCGATCGACTTAAACCTTAAAAAAATAGTCCACTACATAGCCAGTAATGGTTTCGGACACTATATCAAAGCTAAAACTGTCCGAACTCTTGTATATAAGATAAGAGCGCTTAAGCGCAACTACGTACCTTTTTTATCTGATTGTTGCGCCTGGACTTTCATAGATAGAACAGATCTTAAGCGCAACTACGTACCTTTTTTATCTGATTGTTGCGCCTGGACTTTCATAGATAGAACAGCGCTTAAGCGCAACTACGTACCTTTTTTTATCTGATTGTTGCGCCTGGACTTTCTTTTTTTTACGATCGCACTATGAGCTGATATCGTTTCCGGTTGCATCGGTATTGTTTAAACCGTCAACAGTTAACAGTCTACAGTCTACAGTCAACATCACCTGACGGTGCAGCCGGAATTGATATCATTTCATCTGCGTTCATCCGTATTCATCCGCTAACATCTGCGGTTCCCAACTCCCGATCTAACTACTTCGCCGCCGGCAAAGACAATTGAGGCGAAGTATGAGGATAGCTGCCATTTTCAGGAATAGCTGCCGGTTTTTCGGAAAGCAAAAACTCGCGAATTAATCTAGCAACTGCTCTTTGAGCTAAACCGCCGACGACTTGCTGGCCCATATTCTGCACTTCTGGTTTCACTAATAATTGCGGCAGTAGTTGCAATACTTTCATGCCGTCAAAACCCGGAGTTGATTGCAAAATATCCCAAATCCGCTTGATGTGTTCGAGGTTTTTTTGTTCGGTTTGTGAAACTACAGGTTGATTTGCTTTGACTCCAAACCATTCGCCGACGACTGCTTTGGCGTTAGCAACAGCATTGCTCGAAAGTGTGTCGAGACTTTTCACCAATTCAGCAACAATCCGATCGCGAATATAATCTCCTCTTTGAGAAAATAAATACTCTAACGCTTGGTTGAGGATTTTGCTCACATCGTAATCGTCGCTTTCGCGGGCATTGTTCAGCAAGTTTTCTAAGCGATTCCAGCGGAATTCGCCTTGTTTGAACAATAAATCTTGCAGGGATGCTCTCAATTCCGGTGCAGGGTCGCTCAACAGCCGTTTTGCTACGTAAGGATAAGCTTTACTCAGCACTTTGAATTCTGGATCGACATTAATGGCAATCCCTTCTAGCGTAACGAGCGATCGAATAATCAAAGCATAGTAAGCGGGAACTCGGAAAGGATACTCGTACATCACCGCCGAAAGTTCGTCAGTAATGCTTTTGAAATTGAGTTCGGCAACGCTAGCACCCAAAGCATTGTTAAACACCCCAGCCAAAGCCGGAATAATTGGCGTCAAATCCGTGTCTGGCGTTAAAAACTCCAACTTCACGTAATCTCTGGCCAAACCTTCAAAGTCGCGGTTTACCAAATGCACCACAGCTTCCAACAAGCCGTACCGCTGATAAGGTTTGACTTCGCTCATCATCCCGAAATCGAGATAAGCCAACTGACCGTCAGGAGTTGCCAAAAGATTGCCGGGATGCGGGTCAGCGTGAAAGAAACCGTGTTCTAGAAGCTGTCTGAGAGAACACTGCACCCCCACTTCAATTAAGTAAGGAGCGTCAATTCCTTGAGCCTTGACGGCTTCTAAATTAGTGAGTTTGATGCCGGTAATCCACTCCATGGTCAAGACGCGGCGGCGGGTATATTCCCAGTAGATTTTGGGAACGTAAATATCCTTCAGATTCCCGTAGAGTTCGGCGAAGCGTTCGGCATTGTGTCCTTCGTGGGTGTAGTCCATTTCTTCGTAAATGCGCTCGCCCAACTCGTCCATAATTCCGGCGAGGTCGCTGCGAATGATTTTGAAGTTGTTTTGCGCCCAAACTGCGACGCGCCGCAGGATGTAAATATCTAAGCCGATGTTTTCGGCTAAACCGGGTCGTTGCACTTTGATGGCGACGGTTTCGCCGGTTTTGAGTTTGCCTTTGTAGACTTGTCCGAGGGATGCTGCTGCGATCGGATCTGCGGTGATTTCGGCGTAAATATCCTTGGGGTGTGCGCCCAATTCTTCTTGTATAAATTGATATGCTACTTCGTTGGGAAACGCTGGTAATTGGTCTTGCAGCGTGGTTAGTTCTTCTAAATATACCGGCGGTACTAAGTCGGGGCGAGTTGAAAGTGCTTGTCCGATTTTGATGAAAGCTGGGCCGAGTTGGGCGAGAATGTCTCTGAGTCGGGCGGCGCGACGTTTTTGGTTCTTGGCGACGCGGCCTGTTTTGCCGTCAAACCACAAACTGAAGGCGAAGCTAAAAAATGTCCAAACAACGCTCAACAGCCTTTTCCAGACTTGCAGGGGGCGATTTTTGTATTGGGCTGCGATCGCAACTGGATCGTAGCGCACAGCTTCTCCGGCCAACTCATAGGCGATATCTTTGGCTGATTTGAGCGGTTCGGGAGTCGCTGCGGGACTTTCTATTTCTACTTGTACTGCTTGCAGGGGAACTGTTTCTACCTCTTTGAGATTGCCGATTGCAGTGTGAGTCCCTGAATTTGAGTAAGTTGGCGGGGAGGCTGGCGATACCGTCTTGACATCCATAAACTCAGACCTAGTGTGAAGCATTGTAAAGACATTGTAACAATTTGTGGCCTTCTCGCCACTATTGTGAGATAGAGAAAACCGAATTGGTTAGTCAGTTGGCAGTTGACAGTTGACAGTTGACAGTTGGCAGTTGACAGTTGTCAGTTGGCAAAGGACTAAAGAAACCGGGTTTTTTAGTGGAGTATCTAAGGTTGTAACGCTTGTTTTGGCGAAAAACCCCATTTCTGGCCACCCCCTCTCCGATTCCCCTCCTATCGCGATTTTCACTCCCTGCCGGTTCTGAGGAGTCGATCGCGAATGCTTGAAAGTTGCGATTTGGTGCTGACGGGCGATCGGGGTCGGGGCATTTCGGTATCGGGCCAGTTGGCTAAGTCGTTACAGGGACACAACTCCGGCGGCATTCCAGCATCGCGCAACGGTACGGGCATGGCGCAGCGCGCACAGGGACTGATTTCCCATGCTGGTGTCAGCAGTTGGGCAATTGTTTCGTTGGTGCCTTGCAGGTAGGAGTCTCCGCTGTCGGAGGAGATGATTTTTTGCCAGCATTCTTCAAATTCCCTGCTGTAGCGATCGCCCGCAATTACCGATTTTGGTAGCAGCGCTTCGGAACCGTTGCGAATAAATACTTTTTTGCCTAACTGAAACCAGTAAGCAATATATTTTCTGACTTCACTTTCTGATGCCATAGCTTTTACTCAATCCTGCAATTCATTGGTAATTTTAGACTTTAAACTTTAAATTTGATCTCTATCTCAAGAGACATTTGATATTTGACATTCTTTCAAAAGCCGACTATTTTAGGTGTCAAATTGTTGTGCTGGTTGCCCGATGGAGTATTTTTTTGGAGTGATTGATGTGATTTTTGAGTTTTCGAGCTTAATTATAATTATAGCTGATTTTTAGTTAAAATTGTCTGCGGGCAAACCGAGCTTTTTGCTCTAAAAGTCGATCGCGCTTCCGTCTGTTAATTCTTGGCGGGCGGTAGTGGCGTACCCAAAGCGGACAGGTTCAAGGCGTAACCTCCGGTGGCGAGATAAACAGTATCGGCGATCGCCCCGATTTGACGGACGAGTGTGCCGAGGCGATCGCGAAACAGCCGCCCCGCCGGATAAGCAGGCACAACACCCCATCCTGTTTCCTCTCCTACAAAAATTGCATCGGCCGCAGTTGACTTCAAACTCGCTAGCAAATCTTGCTGTGCAGCAGTCCACAGTGTGGCTTCTTGTTCTAAAAGATTCGCCGTCCAAGTTCCGAGGGAATCAATTAACAAGCAATCCGATGGTTTACCAGTGCGGACAAATGTCGGTAAGTCGATCGGCACTTCTAGAGTTTTCCAATGAACCGGGCGGCGATTTCGGTGTTGTTCGAGGCGGCGCAGCCACTCCAAATCTGTTTCATCAACCATGCCAGTAGCCACATAGATTACTTGTTTTCCCGAAGCAGCAGCCAGAGTTTCGGCCCATTCACTTTTACCACTTCGAGCCGGCCCAGTTACTAAGATTATTTTAGTCATTGGTTATTGGTTATTTGTTATTGGTTATTGGTTATTTGCGGTTCCCTGAGCGTAGTCGAAGGGTCGAAGGGTTATTGGTTATTTGCGGTTCCCTGAGCGTAGTCGAAGGGTCGAAGGGTTATTGGTTACTGGTTATTGGTTACTGGTTACTGGTTATTGGTTATTGGTTACTGGTTACTGGTTATTGGTTGCTGGTTATTGGTTGCTGGTTATTAGTTATTTGTTTGATTACCAATGATTTTTAGGCGATAATAGCATTGATAGGACAATATCAGAATAACTACATCAAATTTCCCAACATAGCCGTTTTCCAGCAAGTGAGTTACGCCCTTACCAATTTGCAGAGAGAAGAAAAGAAGCAAAAAATAGAGACTATCCCCAATGCCCAATGCCCTGCGCGGGCCTTCTTCCCAATGCCCAATGCCCCATGCCCCATGCCCAAACCTCAGATATCAGCCATAATTTGCACTCACAATCGCGCCAGCTATTTAGCTGGGGCGATCGACAGCTTGCTGGTACAAGATTTTCCCGATAACTTTGAAGTAGTAGTAGTGGATAACGGTTCTAACGATTATGCCAGCCCCAAAAGTACCACGACAAGCACTCGCGAGGTGGTAGAAGCAAGACTCTCCGACTGCCGCCTCAAGTATGTCTGGGAACCCAAAATCGGTCTGTCAGTAGCGCGGAACACCGGCGCCAAGGAAGCTCGCAGCGAAATATTAGCTTATCTCGACGACGACGCTATTGCTGAGCCGAATTGGCTCAGGGTGCTGCACGCCGCCTATCAAAGCAATCAAAAACTAGCCGTAGCCGGCGGCAAAGTTAACTTGCTGTGGCCTTGTGGAGTCTGTGCACCCAAATGGCTATCGCCCGGATTGGCCCAAAACTTGGGAGTTTACGATTTAGGGGATACTTGCCAGTACGTAACTGCTGCCGGTTTGACTCCCAGGGGTGTAAACTACTCGATCCGGCGTGCTTTTCTCGAACAAATTGGTGGCTTCGATGTCAAACTCGGTAGAGTCGGCACAAAGTTGCTGTCAAATGAAGAATTGCGCGCGACAGAATTAGCATTAGAGTTAGGCTGGCAAGTGGTTTATCTGCCCGAGGCCCTGGTTCTGCACAATGTGGCTGTAGAAAGGCTCAAGCAAGCTTGGTTTCTCGATCGCGGTTGGTGGCAAGGCATCAGCGAGTGTTATCGGGAACAATTGTCCGATCGAGCAGGTATTGCTCAGCTTGGACGGGGCGGTGAAAGAATACTGAGGGGTGTATACAAGTCTTTTAAATACATTAGAGATCCAGGGCTGCGCTTTGAAAATTTCGTTTTTGCTTGGGGTCAAATCGGTTATTTAAGTGCAGCCCTTCAGGGCCTGATCTTTCCACCGAAATCGACCAGCAGGCATTAGGCTATAGGCAATATCCCTCGCTGTTAAAGTCGTCGGCGCTATAAAAGGCCGATCGCACTTCATCCACAATAACTCGACCGCATTCAGGTTCAAGCACTCGATTATGACATCTAGTTCATCAAAGATTCCGGTTTCAGTTCTCATTCCGGCAAAAGACGAAGAACTTAATCTACCTGCGTGTCTGGCCAGCATTGCCAGGGCAGATGAAGTTTTCATGGTTGATTCCCAAAGCAGCGATCGCACGGTAGAAATTGCCATCAGTAGCGGTGCCAAAGTAGTACAATTCTACTTCGACAACCGCTGGCCGAAAAAGAAAAATTGGTCTTTGGACAACCTGCCCTTTCGCAACGAATGGGTATTAATTGTCGATTGCGACGAGCGCATCCCCCCGGAACTTTGGGACGAAATCGCGCGGGCGATCGCCGATCCGAATTTTGACGGCTACTACCTCAACCGCAAAGTCTTCTTTTTAGGTCAATGGCTGCGTTACGGCGGCCGATATCCCGACTGGAATTTGCGTTTGTTCAAGCATCAAAAAGGCCGTTACGAAAATCTCGGCACTGAATCCGTCCCCAACACAGGTGACAATGAAGTTCACGAACACGTCATTTTAGCAGGTCAAGTCGGCTACTTAAAACATGATATGATCCACGAGGATTATCGCGATTTATTTCATTGGATAGAACGGCACAACAGATATTCAAATTGGGAAGCCCGCGTTTATTACAATATTATTGAAGGCCGCGACGACAGCGGCACTATTGGCGCTCACCTATTTGGAGATGCCGTGCAGCGGAAGCGATTTCTCAAAAAAGTTTGGGTGAGGCTGCCTTTTAAACCAATGCTCAGATTTATTTTATTTTACTTTATTCAGCTAGGCTTTTTGGATGGAAAAGCTGGCTATATTTATGCAAGGTTATTGAGTCAATATGAGTATCAAATTAATGCAAAACTGTACGAATTGCGCTCTTGCGGCGGTCAGTTGAATGTTGCAGAATCTGAATCTACTTTGTCGCTGCCGGTAGTTAGTGATTCGGCGGTTGAAACTAAGAAATAAACAGGATATTTCAGCCGAATTTTGTATTAGTCCGCGGAGGCGGACATTGTTTGTGTAGACGCGGTTTCTAACCGCCGGATTTCTTCATTTGTATCAATGCTATTTCAACCGCCGGGTTTCTGCACAAAATAAGTATGATAATTATGGCAAAATAAGAATTATTCATTTAATCGATCGCCATTATCCCAATGACTACCATTACCCAATCAGAAATTGAACAGTATCGCTCCCAATTACAAGAATATCCCGATGCTCTAAAAGCCCTTGATGTACTTCAAGAGTGTGAAGGCGATTTAGAATATGCAGCCGAAACCTTAGCAATTGAGTCAGGAGAATTAGACAACGATCTAGGTGCAAAAGACCCGAATGAACCTAGCAGGTTAGAAAAATCAGCAGATAAATTGCGTCCTCATATTTGTACGCAAGCCTTTAAAGACGTATTGAGTCAAGGTTTTGCTGTTGTATTGGGTTCGCTAATAACTGCTGGCGTTTACGCAGGAGTACCATTAATACTGGTACTTATTTACATAAGCACGAAAAATTTGGACAAGTTTTGTCAGGATTGCTAAACGCCGATCGCAGCGAAGCCAGCCCAGTAATGAGGTTCAACAAAAGGAAACGGCTTGCGGTTACTTGCAGCCTTCAGAGGTGCATTAACATAGCGTGTGCGTTCCTTTAGAGGCAGTTGTTCAAATATTTGGTCGATTTGGGGTTTGAGGTCTTCTAATAAGACTTCTAGCCCTTCTGAGGTCAAATTACGCAGCCATTGCTGCGCCTCATTGAGAGCAGTAACCGTTGATAGAGTTTCTAGGTTTTCATAGAACCGAATCAGTAACAAAGTGCTGGCGAGTTCATCCACTTTCCAAAGGGTACTGACCATACTAGGGCTACCTGCTAAGAGAAATCCGAAAGGTAAGCCGATATATTCATCGCTGGTTTTGGATTCTGTCAATCCAGTTTCGCAGGCGGAGAGAGTGACAAGACGACATTGATTTAGGTCAAGATTCAAGATTTCCAAGAGTGTCAAACGTTCTTTATTTGCGAATACCAGGGATGATTCCAAAGGCGAGTCAGGCTCAAATTCGCCGTGACAACCGAAATGGGCGCAGTTGGCAAAGCTGAGTTTCGCGTTTATAATTGCGTTCTTATTAGCATCATCTTTTGCCAAGAAATCATTAGATTTGAATTTGTGACGGATGTTAGCGGCTTGCAGTTCAAGTAAGTAGCGGTCTTTGGTAGGATTGGCAATAGCAAATAGGTGAGAGAAATTAGGGCGTTGTCGCTGTTTCGCCTGTTGCAGTAGTTGGCAACTGGGGGCATAGCTGACTCCACCAGGGAATAAGTCGAGAAGGCACGATTCTGATTTAGATAGGGATACAGTGATAGAAGAATCGATTTCATCGGTGTATCCGCTTTCAAAATCCCTTTCGTGGGAGATTGGCAACGCATGAAGGGGGAAAAGATGCAGGAAGCGATGGGGAATTAAAATCAGTCGATCGCACGGTTTCGGAATACTCTTTAAAATCTGATCAAGATGCAAAATCTCAGCTAGGTTTTGGAGGCGGGAGGCTAGTTTTTGCTTCCATTGGGGTTTTATCTCTTTGTAGTCTTTCCGATACTCGTTATCCCAATTTATTAAGGCTTCAAAGTCTTCTGTTGAAGATTGCCAGACTATAGGAGTTGGTGATTGAGAGGTGATGATGAATGTGAGGAATTTGTCGCCCAGGATGTACCACTGAAGGATAGCAGTATTTTCTGCTGTGAGGGCTTGAATATCGCTGTAGGGAATCGGTTCAACTTTTTGGGTGAGGCTGAAGTTAGGATCGATGGGTTTGATATCGTGGGTAATCAATTCATCGAGTTGTTGCTGTAATTGATTGATATGAGTGCGCTTGCCCAGAAACTGGGTTTCTTCAAGAAGCCGGGTTTCTGATATCATGCCACCTTTGCTGTTACGGTTTATTTGTTCGATTTCCAGTCGGCGCTTTTGGGCCTCAATTTCTCGACTGAGGCGCGACAATTCGTTTAGAACAGTTTCTGGGATATTGCCTTTAGGTTTGATGTCACGGTTGGCAAAGAGTTCTACAAGGTTGCGGGCTTTGCTGCGTTCGACGTATTCGATCGCTTCGGTGTAGTGTTCGAGTTCTATGCAAACTTCCACCATGCCCAGATAAAGTTGATTCCATTCTTCGGCTAATTTCTGTTTGCTTTCATCGCCAGATTGAATCTCGCCCCGTAAAAATTCTACTGTTTCAATCGCTGCGGCATAGGTATCATAAGCGAGTTGCCATTGCTGGTTACTTCGGTAAAAATTACCTAAATTAGATAAAGTCTCTGTATGTTCTTGTGGGAAAGCCTCGCGAGTGCTAATAGTTAAAGCCTTGTGATAAAGTGCGATCGCCAGTTCGATATTCTCTGCTTTCTCTCCCCTGATTCTGTTACAGTAGGCAGCCGCCAGATTATTTTGCGTCGTTGCCCAATTTTGGGGAAAGGCATCGCGGGTGCGTACTTCTAATGCCTTGTTGTAAGATGTGATCGCCAGTTCGATATTCTGAGCTTTCTCTCCCCTGATTCTGTAAGTGTAGGCTACTGCCAGATTATTTTGCGTCATAGCCCATTTTTCGGGAAAGGCATCGCGGGTGTAGACGGTTAATGCAGCAGTGAAAGATGCGATCGCCAGTTCGATATTCTCTGCTTTCTCTCCCCTGATTCTGTCACTGTAGGCAATTGCCAGATTATTTTGCGTCGCCGCCCAATCTTCGGGAAAGGCATCGGGGGTGCGGATAGTTAATGCAGCAGTGAAATATGCGATCGCACTTTCGATATTCTCTGATTTCTCTCCCCTGATTCTGTAAGTGTAGGCAAGTGCCAGATTATTTTGCGTCGTTGCCCAATTTTCGCTTCCCGGTTCCCAATTATTTAAAAGTATTTGATAACCAGTAATGGCAATTTCAAGATTATTCGCTCTTTTTCCCAGCGCAAAGTTACTAATATGATTACTCAAGTTTCCAATGAGGCCGAGAATAGATTCAATTGCTTCGGGATGTTCGGCAATTAAATTCCGGGCCACTTGCTGTAAAATCTCGGCAAAACGGTCATTGAGGAGATGTTGCCGCCCGGCCAGCATGGGGTAAATTACTTTAATATCGCTGTTGCTCTCTTCTTCTGCTTGCAATAAGTCTAGGATAAAGTTTGCATACTCTGGTGAATTTTCACCTTCAGAGTTATCGCTATCTCCCTCATCATTCATCCCAATAATTCCCCTAGCTGACTGGCAAGATTTCGTAAATAATTAGCCTGATTTTCCTGTCCTTCCTCTGCCCAGTTTTCTGCTACTACCTCGCAAAATTGCAGAAACCCCGAATCTACCAATTCTAAGTTAGCCTGTAAAATTTGCTGTTTCTCACCGTTGGGGCAAGTCAGGAGTGTTTGAATTAGTTGCAGATAGGCTTGGGCGCGGGTTTCGTCCATTGTGGGGAGTTGTCAATAACACCGATGTTTATTTTATCATGATTTTACGATATTTTGTAGGGCGGGTTCACCAACAATACATAACAATTACCAACCATCTATATAAACCCGCCCCCACACCACCGATAACCCACATCAACCTGAAATTTGCATCGCATCGCAAAAATGTACATGATGATTGTTGGTTGGGTGGGGGCGGGTTTTTGAAATTGTTTGTTTCAGGCGATTATGGTTGGCGAACCCGCCCCTACAGGATGTATGAAAGATTTCGGAAAAAACCCGGTTTCTTAGATTGCACTGTCAATTCCACCCATACTCACCAAATTGTCTGAATAGTGGTTAACGCTTGAATTTTTGCGTCGCGGGTGACTAACGGAAGACTTAAAGATAAAGCAGTGGCGGCAATAATCCTGTCTGGCATATCTGGTACCACATCGCGGGGAATCTGACGCAGAGTTTGTGCTGTGATTAAATCCAAAGGGGCGATGGCTAACCCAGTCCCCCGATCGAATAAGGCATTGATTAACTGCTCAAATGCCTCTTCGGGCAATCGATACCTTTCCACTAAATAACCTAATTCTACCACAGAAATTGCGGACACATAAATCGAATTCCCTCCTGCTAATGCTGTATCCAAAGCAGTCATTGCTGCTTGCGATAATCGAGCATTCTCCCGCAAATACCAGATAATTGTATGAGTGTCGGCGACAACGGCTGTCATTAAATATCGCCTCTCGGAAAATTTCCCCACATTTCTTTTCTAGCTTGGGCAATATCTTCTTCGGTGATATCCATATCTAAATGAGCCCACATTCCTTTGACGCTTTTCAGAGGTCGCTTGAGAATGTTTTTTTGATGAAGAAATTCAGCAAAGTCTAAAACTTCTTGCTGGTGATTCGGGGGTAATTCCCGCAATTTATCTAAAACTGCTTGCTCTAAATCCATTGTCTTTTTTCCTCTGTTTTTGGTGTAGTTGACATAACTTTGATTTTGCTCTGTTCTATTTTCATTATATACCTATCTTTTATACTTTGGATATTAACCGCAGATGGTGGCGGATGTACGCTGATGAACGCAGATGAGGAGACATCATTTAATTAGTTCTTCGAGAGATGGAAACAGCAATTTTTCGGCGCTCACTTTTTCGCAATCGCAAGGTTCTTGAATTGCGGATATTGCTGATACATTTCCTAGCAGCAACTGGATGCTTTCAATTAGCAATGGTAGAGTTAATAAAATGATTGATGCCGATACCAGCAAGCTAATTAAGCCGTCAGCCCAATTCCAATGCAGCCACGCTACGGCGATCGCAGCTAAAATTACTCCAACCGACGAAAATATGTCGGCGACTGCGTGCAGAAAGGCGCTTTTGAGGTTCAAGTCGCCGTGACAGCAGGAGTGCAAGCAGCAAGCATTGATTGAGTTGATGCTTAAACCGACTATTGCGGTAATTAACATCGGGAGTCCTTCTACTTCGGGGGTTGGGGACTGCAAACGGGCGATCGACTCTGCTGCAATCCAAAGCGCGATCGCTACTAAACTGATACTATTAACTAAGGCTGCTATGATTTCTCCACGAGCAGGCAGGATGCCCACCCCACCAGAAAACTCACTCTTTGTGGAACAGGCATCTTGCCTGTTCTTAACAATAGTGTCCGCAGTCAATTCGATCGCGCAATCCACCGATTTACTTCTTTTTACTGACGAGTACCAAGTAGCTGTTAAAGTGATCGCTAAAGCTGCTACATCAGACAAAACATGACCAGCATCTGCCAATAGGGATAAACTGTGAGAGCTCGTCGCAGCGATTAACTCTGCGACAAAAAAGCTACTAAGCAGTACCAAAGCTGTTTGTAAAAGTCGCACTTTGGCAATTCTGGGATTGGGATTGTCGCATTGTGCGAGATTCTTGGTGTTTTCAGGGTTAAAATTGTCCCCAACTGGAAATATCATGCAGCAATCCTTACAGCTAAACTCGATTTTCAATCAAACATTAGATGACTCATTATACGCCAAGTCCCGACCCGGAACCGCCGCATCCGATCGCAAATTCCCCAAATCCTGAAATCAACGATCGTCCAATTGGCGACAACCAACCAAATATTTTAACAGGCGAATCTTTAATTGATTTGCGGCTGTACAACCAATCAAATTTCGATCGCGGAAGACGTGGTTGGCTAATTTTGCTTTGGTGGTTGGTGCAGGCGATCGCATTTCCCCTCACTCCACATCCTTGTAATAGCATCAGAAGCGCGTTGTTGCGGTTATTTGGTGCGAAAATAGGTTTTGGGGTAATTATCCGCCCTACGGCTCGTTTTACCTATCCCTGGAAAATTGAAATCGGTGATTATAGTTGGATCGGAGATGATGTTGTATTGTACAGTTTGGATCGAATTGCGATCGGCAAACACTGCGTCATTTCTCAAAAAAGTTACCTCTGCACCGGCACTCACGACCCCCAAGACCCAGCCTTTGGGTTAATAACAGCATCTGTTATCATTAATAACGGCGTTTGGATTGCCGCCGACTGTTTCATTGGCCCTGGTGTTGCGATCGGTGCAAATGCCTTAATCGGAGCTCGCAGCAGCGTGTTTGAAAATATGCCAGCCGGCTTTGTTTGCACGGGAACACCCTGTCGCCCGCGCGATCGGCGAGAAATTAATAAAAGTTTGTAGTCAGGACTTCATTCCTTTTTTGTCTAACTTGGGACTAAGGACTTGAGTCCTTACTACAAGCTGGTTTAATGCTGGTTATACAAATATTTTTCTGAAATAAGAATGAATACAGTACCCCAAGAACTACTGACTAATCTTTTCCAGCTCTTTACAGCAACCTTATTTAAGATAGGGGAAAATTCTGTATCGCTGCGATCGCTTCTGGAACTGATAATATCATTCATGATTGTGCTGATCGTATCGCGAACTTTTACTGATTTTCTGAAAGAGCGCTTGCTCGTAAAACTAGGAATTGATGAGGGGAATCAGGAAGCCATAGCAGTTATTTTGCGCTATTTAATCATAGCACTGGGAGTGATAATTGCGATCCAAGGAATAGGATTTAACCTTGCTTCTTTTGCAGTAATTGCGGGCGGATTGGGAGTAGGAATTGGTTTCGGAATACAAGATTTAACCACCAATTTTGTCAGCGGACTAACGCTGCTTTTAGATCGACCTGTCAAAGTGGGAGACTTCGTGGAATTAGAAGGATTGATGGGAGTAGTCAAAAAAATCTCGATTCGATCGACTATTATCAAAACCAACGACGACTCCAGCGTCATAGTTCCCAACAGTAATATGATTAGCAACAAAATTGTTAATAGGAGTTACGAAAATTCGACACTTTGCCTGCGACTTTCGATAAAAGTAGACGGAAATAGTGACCCGCTGTTAGTAACAGAAACTCTTTTAAACATTGCTTATACAGAAGCAGGAGTATTGTACGAACCCAATCCGAAAGTATTATTTGCCGAGTTTGGCAATGATTGCTTTAAATTTGAACTTTTAGTGTGGACCGATCGACCAACGGATCGAGAAGTTATTAAAAGTTCTTTGAATTTTGCGATCGAGTATCATTTTCGCCAGGAGGAAATCAATTTTCCATTCAATGTCAAAACATCTAATAAACTCGCAAAAAGAATGCTTTTTGTTGGAGAGGAAAGCAAACAGTTATCTTCCCTCAGTAGTTTGTTGCGACAGGTAAAATACTTTGAAACTTTGAACGATATAGAATTGCGACAACTCATGGAAGTTGGCTATCGGCAACGGCTGCAATCGCAAGAATTTTTGTTCCGAGAAAACGACCCAGGAGATGCTTTTTATATGATTCTTTCTGGTTCAGTAGAAGTGTTTATCGCAGCAACTGATAAGGAACTGACTCATCTGGGTAGGGGCAAGTTTTTTGGCACACTTTCTTTGATACTGGGAATTCCTAGAACTACTTCGGTGAAAGCTTTGGAAGAAACTATTGTGTTTGCTATCAATAAAGAAGGATTACAAAAGATTTTAGAACGGCCATATTTATCCGAACGGATTATTCAAGAAATAGTCAAACATGAAGAACTAAAGGAGAAACAGCAGCAACTGCGAGAAATGGAATTGGTAGATGTACAAGAAGAAGATGAGGTAAATCCTGTAGATTGGGTGAGAAAAAGACTCAAGAATTTATTTATTGTTTCAAGTTGAAATTCGCTTAATAAATATCTTGGAAATATGCTAAAATCAACTCATAAAAAATTGTCTTAATTATATGACGCGATTTATTCACGATCGCTTTGCTAAAGAATTTCTGGAAGAATTGCTGTCGCCGATCGGTACGGTGAATGTCGGTCGCGATGTGACAAGCGAAGTCCGAGAAATCGATGTTTACTTCACTCCTGGTACCCCAATTCCCGAATACTCCGAAAATCTAGGATTGTTGGGGAAAATGGCTGGTACAACTGCTATTTTTGAACCGTTTCGCAATCCAGTAAATGTGGTCGAGGCGATTAGCTGTATCATTAAGCTGTGGAATTTGCGAGGTGAATTGCAGCGGGGGGCTAAAAGAAAAAATACTCCCTCTGATGATGCTGAGTTGCCCAGACTGTGGATTTTAACACCTACAGCATCGAAAGCATTGGTAGAGGGTTTTGGTGCGATACCGAACTCGCAAAATTGGGTTGAAGGAATTTATTTTTTGCCGGGGCATTGGGAATCGGTAATTGTGGTGATTCACCAGTTGCCAGAAACTCCCGAAACTCTGTGGTTGAGGATTTTGGGCAAAGGGAAAGTGCAGGAAAGGGCGATCGCCCAAATGAGCGTTTTAGCAACGGACGATCCGTTGCGGATTACTGCGCTAGAATTATTGTATCGGTTACAGTCAAATTTAGTAGCTGATATCCCACAGAAATTAGAGCCAGAAGAGCGGGAGTTAATTATGGCAATTGCACCACTTTTTCGAGAACAAATACAAGCTGCACAGCAACAAGCTAGGGAAGAAGGATTAGAACAAGGGCTAGAACGAGGGCTAGAACGAGGACTGGAACAAGGGCTAGAACGAGGGCTAGAACGAGGCAGACAAGAACAACAGCGGTTAATCTTGGAAAATTTTCTGCGAGTTCGATTTGGAGACTTAAGCCCGAAAATGACTGTTTTTCTATCTCCAATATCCAAGTTGTTTGCTGCGGATTTTACGGTTTTGTTGCTGGCAATATCGATGCTAACAGTCGATGAATCGGGGCGGGAAGAAGCGGTCAAGTTGTTAGCTGAAAGTGTCTTGAAAATGTTTGTTACTAACTTGGAGGAGATTCGGCCCCAGGCTGTGACTAATTTATTGGCTTTGCCGATCGCAGAATTGACATTGTTTGTAGAACAACTGCCACAGTTATCGGATGCTGAATTGAGGGAAAGGTTGGTTGACAGTTGACAGTTGACAGTTGACAGTTGACAGTTGACAGCAAAGTTTGAAAGCTCAAATGATGGGGGAAAGGGAGAGGGAAAGCGACGGGAGCATCTCTTTTTTGAAAAAAGCATTTTTATTATAGTGCGAGCGTCCCCGCTCGCGATCGGTGCAAGGCTAGCGAGCGTCCCCGCTCGCACTATGAAATGCTAAACTGAGATACTCCCAAAGCGACTACTCAAAACCTCAAAAATTAACCCCATCACCCATCTTCCCATCAACATTCGATCGCACTAGGAATTTAACTCCGCAGGCAAAATCAAGTGCAGCAGAGCGTCGATCGCTCGATCGCGCTCCATGGGCATAATATCTTTACCGTGCATCATCTCCTGCGTTAACTGGAAATATACCAGAGAGCCAATAAAAATCCGCGCCGTCGCCTCCGGATCGGACAATTTTAACTCTGGATGCAATGTTAAATATTCAGTCAGCCGATCGATACCCGGTTTAGCTAAGTTTCTCACAAAAGTCTGCGCTAGCTGGGGAAAACGCCCCGACTCCGCAATCACTAGCCTGACGAAATTGAGAAATTCGGGTTCGTGCGTCGCCTGATCCAATATAGTTGTGGCAATGAATCGCAGCGCTACGGCGGGTTCTTCATCCAGAATTGTAAAATGGACTTTTTTTCGCGCCAGCCACTGCACCAAGGCTGCAAACAATCCCTCCTTATCTTGAAAGTAGCTGTAAACCGTGGCTTTGGAAACTCCCCCCGTCTTGGCTACCTTGTCCATACTCGTACCCGCGTAGCCGTGGGTTAAAAATTCTTGCATCGCACCTTGCAGGATTTGCTCGCTTTTGTCACCTAATGTTCCGTCGGGTTCGATTGGTTTTGTCCTTGCCATCTCTGGTTTCTGTAATTTTTGCTTCGGGTATTGACATC
This sequence comes from Microcoleus sp. PH2017_35_SFW_U_B, assembly GCF_020737865.1. Classification (NCBI taxonomy): domain Bacteria; kingdom Bacillati; phylum Cyanobacteriota; class Cyanophyceae; order Oscillatoriales; family Microcoleaceae; genus Microcoleus; species Microcoleus sp. PH2017_35_SFW_U_B. Next base: position 92,325 of record NZ_JAEQDE010000023.1, on the reverse strand, counting down.
ATTATACTGAACGGTTTAGTATTCAAATAGAAACTAAACCGTTTAGTTTTTACCTACCCAAATCATGAGGTGTGTCATGGTACACCGATTAACAGCAGAAAGCTTATCTTCCAATTCACCCTTAGTTAAACAACTCCTAGTTGTAGCAGCGTTCTTCACTCTGGCGGCTGGGGGAACTACTGGTTACACGATCTGGCGATCGCGCCTTCCCGATCCCAACGCAGCAACCGCAGCAGCAGCCGTCGCAGCATCCCAATTAACCACAGTGACAGCTTTGGGGCGATTGGAACCGAGGGGAGAAGTGATTAAAGTTTCGGGATCTGGGGCGGCGGATGGAAGCAGGATCGATCGACTCCTGGTAAAAGAAGGAGACAGAGTGAAAACAGGTGAGACGATCGCAATTCTCGACAATCGCGATCGCCAGCAAGCAGCCTTTGACCAAGCTCAACAACAAGTACGCGTTTCCCAGGCAAATCTCGCAAAAGTGAAAGCAGGAGCCAAAAATGGCGAAATTCAAGCCCAGAAAGCCACTATTGGCCGCTTAGAAGCCGATCGCAGTAACGAGATCGCAGCACAACAGGCGATCGTTGCTCGCTTAGAAGTCGATCGCAGCACCGAAATTACAGCCCAACAAGCCACCATTGCGCGCCTAAAAGCCGAACAGCAAGGGGAAATTCAAACCCAACAAGCAGCAATTGCTCGCATAGAAGCCGAACTCCGCAACGCTACAAACGAACAGCGACGCTACTCGCAACTGTACCAACAAGGAGCAATTTCTGCCTCAACTAGCGACAGCAAAACCCTCGCCACCGAAACAGCCCAACAGCAACTCAACGAAGGAAAAGCCAAACTGAATCAAATTCAGCAATCTCGCCAACAACAAATTAACGAAGCGCAAGCCAAACTGAATCAAATTCAGCAATCTCGCCAACAACAAATTAATGAAGCGCAAGCGAAACTCAGCCAAATTCAGGAATCTCGACAGCAGCAAATCGGCGAAGCGGAAGCAAATCTCGATCGCATCGCCGAAGTGCGCCCCGTTGACATAGAAGCAGCCGCCGCCGAAGTCGGTTCCGCCCAAGCCGCCGCCAAACAAGCCAAAGCCAATTTAGCTCTAGCTTACATCCACGCTCCCAGAGATGCTCAAGTCCTGAAAATTCACACGTATCCTGGGGAAAAAGTGGGAAACGATGGCATTGTCGAACTTGGACAAACTCGCGAAATGCTGGCGGTGGCTGAAATCTACCAAAGCGATGTGGACAAAGTACGGATTGGACAGCCAGCCAAAATTACTAGCGATTCTTTCCAGGGCGAATTGCAGGGAAAAGTAGAATATATCGGTTTGCAGGTGCAGCGGCAAAACATTGTTAACACCGATCCTTCTGCGAATATTGATGCTCGAATTGTGGAAGTGAAAGTGCGTTTGGATGCCGCTTCCAGTCAGAAAGTAGCGGGATTGACCAATTTGCAAGTCAAAGTTGCGATCGGCGGGAATTAAGAATTAAGATTTTTTTAACCGCAGAGAGCGCAGAGGACACAGAGAAAACAGAGGAAGAGAAGAGAGATATGATTGGACTAATTAAACCTTTACAACAGTTAAGAAACAGAACTCCTCTCGGATGGTTGCAACTGAGTCACGACAAAGGACGAATGGCGGTTGCAGTAGCAGGAATTGCTTTTGCTGACGTTTTGATGTTCATGCAGTTGGGATTTCAAAATGCGCTTTACAGTAGCAATACGCGCCTGCACCAAACTTTGCAAACAGACTTAGTTTTGATGAATCCCCAAGGCCGGAATTTGCTGAATTTATCTTCTTTCCCAAGACGCAGATTATATCAGGCGATGAATGTACCTGGTGTGAAATCAGCCGATCCACTTTACGTGAAAATTGCCAACTGGAAAAATCCCGAAACTAGGCAGGAAACGTCGATTATGGTGTTGGGATTTAATCCCGATCGCCCTGCATTTGACCTGCCAGAAGTCAACAAAAATTTGAACTTGATTAAATTGCCGGATACTGTGTTATTTGACCGAGCTTCAAGGGGAGATTATCAAGGGTCTATCGCCCAAATTAATCAGGGACAATCTGTTAAAACTGAGATCGATCGGCGCACAATTGCGATCGGCGGTTTATTTACAGTTGGAGCATCTTTTGCCGCTGACGGAGCTTTAATCACCAGCGATCAAAATTATCTACGCCTGTTTCCCCGACAGGATTCTGCAAGCGTAAATGCCGGATTAATTCAACTGCAACCCGGTGCCGACTCGCTGCAAGTCCAACAAGTTTTAAAAGCATATTTGCCGTCGGATGTCAAGGTTTTGACCAAACAAGAATTTATCGAGTTCGAGAAAAATTATTGGGCTAAAAATACTGCGATCGGCTTTGTCTTTAACTTGGGTGTAGCGATGGGTTTCGTAGTAGGAGTAATTATCGTTTATCAAGTTCTGTCAACCGATGTCAGCGACCATATGGCAGAATACGCTACTTTCAAAGCAATGGGCTACCGCAATATTTACTTGCTCGGCATTGTTTTTGAAGAAGCTATTATTCTTTCTGTCCTCGGTTTTTTACCTGGAGTAGGAGTCTCTGTAGCACTATATCATGTGACTCGTCAAGCTACAAATTTACCCTTATACATGACCATAGGTCGAGCATTAGCAGTATTAATTTTGAACATGGTTATGTGCAGTATTTCAGGAGCTATTGCCACTCGTAAACTGCAAGCAGCCGACCCCGCCGACATTTTTTAATCCCAATTATTCATCTCTCTCTGATCTTTCTCTGTGTTCTCTGCGCCCTCTGTGGTTAAAAAAATCCGAATCCTTAACTTATGAAATCCACTCTTGTTAACCCCACAACCACCAACCTACAGATTTCCGAGCCTGTAATTTCCATGCACAAACTCGACCACTACTTTGGTCAAGGTCAACTGCAAAAACAGGTACTTTTTGATATCAACCTAGAAATATATGCAGGTGAAATTGTCCTGATGACCGGGCCTTCCGGTTCGGGAAAAACCACGCTTTTGACATTGATTGGCGGATTGCGATCGGGTCAATCTGGCAGTCTGAAAATTCTCGGTCAAGAGATGTGCAATGCCAGCCAAGATAAATTAGTAAAGACGCGGCGTAACATTGGCTATATTTTCCAAGCCCACAACTTGCACCGCAGTTTGACGGCGCTGCAAAATGTCCAAATGGGTTTGGAAGTTCACGGCAATTTGTCCCGTGTCGAAATGCGCGATCGCTCTGGGCAAATGCTAGAATTAGTAGGACTAGAAGATAGGCTGAACTATTATCCCGATGACTTGTCGGGCGGACAAAAACAAAGAATTGCGATCGCCCGTGCCTTAGTTAGTCGCCCGCAAATTGTCTTAGCTGATGAACCGACAGCCGCCCTGGACAGCAAATCCGGGCGCGAAGTGGTCAATTTGATGCAGAAACTTGCTAAAGAGCAAGGTTGTACTATTTTGTTAGTGACCCACGATAACCGAATTTTGGATATTGCCGATCGCATCGTTAACATGGAAGATGGAAAATTAGCTTAAACAGTTGACAGTTGACAGTTGACAGTTGACAGTTGACAGATAAATTATATTGATAATAGGTAATGGGAATTGCTCATTCTTCCCTCTAGTTTCCCCAAAAATAGACATCACCCATAACTCCCCAAATTTGAATTTTGGAACTCAAAATTTTATCCAAAATCGCAAATTCCAACTCGTCCTCGGACTGTCAACTAATTGCTAACAACCAATTCTGGGCGATAAATCCCTAAATTGTGCAGGTACATTTTTTCGAGTTTGGGCAGCGACGAGTCCACGGAACCGCCAAAACGCCGAAAAGAAGGCCAGATGTAAGCGAGTTTTCTGACTGCTGGCTCCAATCGACCCGCTTTTATATCTTCTAATGCACCTCGTTCTCGAATTAACTCTATAGCCATTAGGTCTTGATTTTCTGGACTGAAATCCTTGACACCGAATTTTTTGGCGAATCTGTCCCAAGTTGTGCTGAGAAACTGATACCGCCCCGCAGCGTCGGAACAGAGTTTTTTGCCGTAGCGACGGCCGCATCTCATTTCCCTGGGATGGTCGCTGAAACTGGCAAATTTGGTTCCTGTGTACTGGGTGTGGTAGCCATCGGCAGCAGCGGTGCCTTCGGCGCTGGCGATGGTGTCGAGAAATGCTTTTACCCGATCGCGCTCAATATTATCCTCGTTATCGTCGTTCCGATCTCCTTTGTCTGGTGGCTCGTCAGTTGCAACTTTCGGCAACGCTTCTGATGCTGAAGCCGGCGAGCTTTCTGCCGAGGCAGTCAGGCGTTTTGGAGGTGGCGACATTTCTGCCGAGACTGTTTGCCCCCAAAGTTTTGGGGTCATTCTACCCAAAAAAAAGCACAAACAAATGCACAAACCCCACCCCAGCCTCAAACGGAGTCGTTTGGACTGCTGGCTGTGCTCTCGCACCGGCCACGCGTAGAGGGGGATAGCTGCGGGCAAGATTCCGGTTTGCTGGCCGAAGGCGAACAGCGATTTTAGAGCTAGCAAGGTTTGCTTGTAGAAACGGGGTGGAACTTTGCGAGCCCTCATCGCTGCGGCGAAAGTCTGGATATCTGTCAGAGTCACTTCTGCCAAAGGTTTTTCTACAAACAGTTGAAAACCGTTGGCGGCCTGCCAGCTAAAGCGCTTGCTGGGGGTAGATTTGCGGTTTACCCACAGACGAATTAGCTCTTGGTCGGACATACGAAGCAGATGTCTTCCCAGATGTTCTGATGCGTACAAGAGTACCTCCTCATATCACTTCTAGTTGAAGGTTCCCAGTTTATAGATGAGATGGATAGGGATCGAGGGAAACAGGCTTCAACCATACTAAGTGATACTACTAAGCGCTCACGGGGTCAAGTTTCATCGCCGCTTTTTCGAGCAGTTGAGTGTAAAGTTGACCGAGTTGGGAGGCCACACCGTCCCAACTGAAATTGGCTTGGACGCGCATTCTGCCTGCTTGTCCGAGTTGCTGGCGCCATACTGAGTCAACTAACAGCCGATCGATCGCACTTGCAAAGGCTGCTTCATTTTTCGGCGGCGCCAGCAAACCGGTTTCTCGCGGCACTACGGTATATTTCAGCCCTCCCACGTCGGAGGCGACTACGGGCGTGCGGCAGGCCATCGCTTCAATGGCGACTAAACCGAAGGGTTCGTAGTGGCTGGGAACGACGCAGACATCGGCGGCGGCGTAGTAGGCGGGGAGAATGTCTCGGCTCAAGCCGCCCGGAAAGCTGGTAATGTCGCTTAAGCCTAATTCTTCAACGATGCTGCCGATACGATCGCGCTCTTTTCCGTCGCATTCCCCCTCGCGCCAGCCACCGCCAACGATCAGTTTTAAATCCCCTTTGCCTCGCAGCGCCGACATACTTACGGCGCGGACTAAGGTTTCGATGCCCTTGCGGAGGTCGAAACGGCCGACGTACAACACCACTTTGGTTTCTGGCGCTATTCCCAACTGGCGGCGGGCCTCCGATCGCGCGATCGACCCAAACTGCTGAGTGTCGGTACCGCAGGGAATGATGTCTATATTGCCTTTTGAGGACACCAGAGACCTCATGTGCTCTTTTTCTTGGGGACTGGTAGCCACCACGCGATCGGCTGTTTCCAGAAGAGTTTTTTCCACGTGCAGCCTGGTTTTGGCAATCATCGGAATTGTCGAAACCGACTTATATTTTACTGCTGCCAAAGAATGGTAAGTATGAACTTGTCGCAGGGGTTGCGATTTTTTCAACGCCATTCCCACCCAAGAAGACAGCCAGTAATTCGTGTGAACTAAGGGATATTGAAAGCCTGACTCTAACTGAAACTTCTGAAATTCGCGAACAAAAATTGGCAAATATCCGTAAAGTGCATCGCGGGGAATAAATTCTTGCGGCCCTGCTACGAGGCGAATTGTCCGGCAATTGGGGCTGTGCTGGACAATGCTTGCTTGTTCGCGATCGGATGAGCGGGTGAACATATCAACTTGCCATCCTTGTTTCGCCAAAGATTCTCCTACTTGACGCACGTAAACGTTTTGCCCGCCCGCTTCTTCTTTGCCAATTTCCACAGCCGGATCGCCGTGTACCGAGATCAGGGCGATGCGTTTTTTTGTTAATGAAATCATGATTGTTTACCAAAATTTAAAAAAACTTACCAGAAAGAATTGGTTGAAAGCCGGAACACGAGTGAGGGAGAAATTAAAATCAGACTATTCATTACTCCAATCCTTTTCCTTTTAGGTAGACGTTGCTCTCTTGGGGTCAACTGTCAACTGTCAACTGTCAACTGTCAACTGTTGAAAGCCGATTAATGTGCGATTTTGGCTACTGCGCGGGGAATGAAATGTAGCTGCTAATTGTTATTAAAGTCAAAATAGGCGATCGATAAATCATCCCTCAGGGATAATTTCACTGGAAAAATTGACAAACGACTTCCTTCTGCTGACAGAGACCAGCAGCAGCTAAAACTCTAGATAATCTAAATGGAAATGAACGAGGGTGAAGATAATTTCCCGGATTTGAGCAGTTGTCAAACTCGAACCAGCTTTCAGCTTGCTGTTCGAGCCGATCCAGTCAGTCGGAGGTAAAATTTTCACCTGTCGCGATAAATAATTTGAACTGTGGAGAAAGCAGAAGTAAATCTTCCCAAAGACAGAATTTGACATGGCGCTCGAAGAGAAAGATAAATTATTGCCTTCAAAATTTTTATTTCCTTCCGCCTTCCGCTTTCTGGCTGCTTCGCTCTTGCTTTTATCAAAGCCGGGGATAGACTTTAACCTCAAATTTCCCAATTGTCAAATGTTAAGAATTTTTTCGATGTTTGCGTGTGGAGGATTCCCCCTTTTCGCTGTGCAGGGTATTATTTCGCGAACCTCGCATTCGAGAGCCGTATCGGTTAGCCCAAACTTGGGTAAACTCGGCACCTAAGAACAGAATTTGAGCGGAATAATTAATCCAAAGCAGGATAATTACGAACGATCCAGCAGCACCGTAGGTAGAGGCAATACCGCTACCTCCCAGGTAAACTCCTATTAGGGATTTGCCGATCGTAAACAGCATTGAGGTGATGGCGGCGCCGATCCAAACATCATTCCAGGCAAGATCGACATCGGGCAAAAGTTTGTAAATTAAGGCAAAAAGCAGCGTAACTACGCCAAACGAGATAGCAAAGTCCACAATCTGCCAAATACCAACAGGTAACTGCAACCAGCCGTTCAACCAATAGCTGACGGCAGCTAAAATGGCGCTAAGGACTAAAGATACTAGCAGTAAAAAACCGATGCCTAAAATCATCGCAAAAGACAATACGCGGTCTTGCAAAAATCCCCAAATGCCGCGTCCCGGAGGCGGTGAAACATTCCAAATAGTATTGAGAGCTTCTTTGAGGTTAGTAAATACGTTGGAAGCGCCCCACAAAAGTGTAGCGAGACCAACTATAGTAGCAATCATTCCCGACTTGGGTTCGGAAGCTTTAAGGATTAGTTCTTGGACAGTTTGAGCGCCATCTTTGCCGATTAAACTTTGGAGTTGGGCGACGATTTGACCTTGGGCTGCGTCTGCACCAAAGACTAAACCGACGATCGCAATTACGATAATTAGCAGCGGGGCGAGGGAAAAAACTGTGTAATAGGCTAGGGCGGCGGCTAGGGTTGGTGCTTTATCTTCTTGCCATTCAGTAAAAGTTTGTTTTAGCAGCGATATGACTGTTTTTAAGTTCACTACCTTTGGTTTCCTTATACTTATGCTTCACAAAGGCATTGTAATATGTTATGAGTTTTTTCTCGTCGGCCAGAAGATAGATTTATGGATGGCAAATTGCTTTTTTTATCTATTTGTAGGGTGTGCAATGCACACCTTACGAAGACCCGTAGTGCGGATATCCGATATGTGGAGCCGTCAATCTATCTGAATTGCAAGCTAAGATGAAATGATTAACCTAAACATCTATCAGATTAGATATCTATCTTGAATAACCTTACTTGTCTGGAAATAGAAGTCGCCGAAACACTGCTGAGATTAGCAATGTTGCTGGGCTTAACACTTTTAATCGCGTTTTTTGTGGCGTCAGAACTAGCATTAGTATCAGCCGATCGCCATCAAATCCGCCAACTCGCCCAGTTGCGCGATCGCCCAAACGCGAAAACCGCCGAACTCGTCCATCAAGCGCAGAACAACATACCGCATTACCTGTCGGTGACTCAAACAGGCACAACAGCCGGAAGTCTGCTGTTGGGATGGTTGGGCGAGGGTGCGACTGTACACTGGATCGAGCCCTGGATCGACAAATTGCCGATCGGTCATTTTCCCGCGATGCTGACGGCGCATTCGATCGCAGTTCCCGTAGCTTTCATCTTCGTTACATACATCGAGATAGTATTAGGAGAACTCATCCCCAAAGTATTAGCAACCCACGCCCCAGAACGCACAGCTTTGTTACTGATGCCCGCCCTCGAAATCTGCTCGAAAATACTCTGGCCGCTGCTAGCAATTCTCAACGGTACGGTGCGGCTGCTGACAGGTTGGATTACCAGTAAACAGTCAGAATCGCTGCTACCAGCTTCCGAAGCAACTCTCGTTCAAAAAGATGCTCATTCAGCCATAATTTCCGGCGTCTGGGAAGTAACAGCAGTTAACGAAAAACTCGGGTTAAACCTGCCAACCAACCAAGCGTACCAAACAATCGCCGGATTCGCGATCCACAATTTCGGTAAAATACCAAATAAAGGCGATCGATTTTTGTGGGGCGAATTAGAAATAGAAGCAGCAGATGTAGTAGAAGGTAGTTTAGAAACAGTGCTGCTGCGTCAGGTAACTCGCCCTTTGTTTGAGCCACAACGTCCAGAACTCGTCTTGAATTAATCCTAAATCAGGCTTAAATACTTCCTCGATCTATGTGTTTTAGGTTGTAATTGTGCGACAATGTATCAGAAATCTGCAAATTGCGTAAAGCACAGTTTATGAGGTGGATATGCTGAAAACACTTTGGGCTACTGTTCGACAAGGGAAAATTGAACTGCTGGAGTTATCAGAGTTACCCGAAGGGGCAAAAGTATTAGTAACACTCTTACCTGATGAAGAAGCTGAGTTTTGGCTTCAAGCCAGTCAAACATCACTAGATACAGTTTGGGATAATACTGAGGATGATGTCTATGCCCAGCTACTCTAAAAATGACATAATTTTGGTTATATATCCCTTTTCAGACTTGTCTAGTTCTAAGGTAAGACCAGCAATTGTTTTGAGTGCGCCACACGTATCTCAAGACATTATGATTGTGCCATTGACAAGCAAAACTGCATCCTTAATTGAGGGTGAGTTCGTACTCGCTGAATGGTCAATAGCAGGGTTAAATGTGGCTACAGCAGTCAAGCGAGGTTTGTATACAGTACATGAAAGCTTAGTTGTAAGAACGATTGGCAAATTAGCAGATTCTGATGCTGAGCGACTGGAGAAATCTCTCCGAGGTTGGTTAGGGTTTTAGTGCAGCAGCGACAGTTTGTCAACGAGTTTCGCAGGTGCTTAAGATTTAAATTGTACTCCATGCACCTGCAATCTGCTGTAGAGCCGTTTACTTCACAGCAAGCTCGATCGCACCCCCAACAAACTGCTCGTAATCCTCAAACAACCATTCAGGCAAACAACTATCCGCATCCTGAACTTGCAACTGTCCAGCGCGACAAAACAGCCTCGCCGCCAACAAATAATTCACAGCCTGAGGCATTCCAAACCCTTTACTCAACTCACCCACCAACGAATTCAAAACAGCACGTTCAGTATCAGTAAGCGGCTCGTTAATAAATCCGCTCCCGAGCATTGCCTTGTAACCTTTACCGAAATCGCTCCGGTACAAAAGTTCAAGTTGTTCGCCGGAAACCTTCAGCCACACATCAGCAATTTGCTTGCGAATTTCCCGCAAATCTGCTATTACCATTTCCGCCGTCGGGTCAATTTCATAAAGATTCACAGCAGCAGTTAATTGATTGAGAAACTGCGGGAGATAATCTTGGTTGACAATCGTTTGTTGATTGTCCGCGAATGGGATTTCAAAGATTTTTTCGTAATCGTCAATCAACCAGTGTGGCAAGCGGGTGTGAGCGTCAGCAACCCGCATTTTTCCTGGTACAAAGTACAGCATTCCACCCAGCAAAGCATTGATAGCTTGAGGATGCACTAACCCTTTGCTAATTTCGGTCACTTGCTGCAAAAAGTTGTGTTCGGCTTCAGTCATTGATTTGGCTTGCAAGCCGCAGCTAAGTATTGCTTGATATGCTTTGCGAACTTCCCCTCGGTAAACATTTTCTAGTTTTTCTGTGGGAACAATTAGCCAAAAATCAGCCAGTTGTTTGCGGATTTGGCGGAGTTCCAAAACTACCGATTCGTCTGACGGATCGATCCGGTAAAGATTGACGCATCCTAATAGTTGATTTGCAAATTGCGGGGATTGAATGTATTGAGCGAGTAAGTCAGAACTTGACTCCTTCTCGACGGTATCTTCTGTTTCAAAAACTTGTTCGTAATCGCCGATTAACCAGTGCGGCAAGCGGTTGCGAGCGTCGGGAATCCGCATGGTTCCCGGCGGGAAATATAGCATTGCTGCGAGCAAGGCGTTGACAGCTTTAGGATGGACTAATCCTTTGCTAATCTGGGTTAGTTGCTGCAAAAATATTTGTTCGCCTTCCATCATCGCTTGATGTTGAAAGTAGCTATGCAGCAGCATTTGATAGCTTTTACCGTCAGCACTTTTATAGGTGGCTTCTAGGTTTTCGGTGGGAACATTTAGCCAGAAATCAGCGATTTGTTTGCGGATTTGGCGGAGTTCGGATATTGCTGAGATGTTTGATGAGTTTCTTTGGTAAAGCTGGACGTTATGCAAGAGTTTATCGCCCAAGTCTGGCTGTTTGGGAATGCTATCCTGTAAGCTGCGGGAGGCTTCTAGGTGGCTAGTTTGCCAGTTGCTAAAGAGTTCTTGGAATAGTTTCGCGATCGCCCCCGAGTATGCCACACTGTCAAAACAGGCGGGATTGCCCTGCATTTTTTCCTGAATTTCCTGGCGTTTTTGCTGCCGCAGTTGCGGGTTTGTGGCGAGATTGACGGCTAGCTGAATGTAGGATGCCTCGTCACGGGCGATTAAATCGGGCATCAAGAGCGATCGTACCACTGCTGCTCCCATGCGCGATCGTAAAGTATCACCATCCCTGACAACAGTCGGTAATCCCACCTCCAGCGGATCCACAAGAGAAGTAGTCCCCGCATAGGGATAAGAATCCAAATAAACATCACCCAACTTCAAAACTTCCTTGACATCCGCACGATTCGGCAAAGCCTTCACCACCCGCAAACGCTTACTATCAATCCCATACTTCGCAAAAATCCCTTGCATATTATTCACAAAAGCCGCACCAGGATAATAATTAGTCCAGCTAGGGCCAAAAGGCATTAAAAACAGCAGAGAATTAGGAACAGCAGCCAAAATCTTCGCCCAAGTTTCCCTTAACTCCGGCACCAACTTATACAAATTAGCGCTGGAAATAAACACAACCGATTCCTCAGAAATCCCCAGGCTATTTCTAGTCAGTTGAACATTAGGAGTATAGGGTTCGAGGGTATAGCTAAAACAGCAACCCAAGCCGTCAACAGTGGCTAATTCCTCGCGATAATGCGCGCATCCCTCAATGCCAGGTTCCATCAACTTGCCAGCAATATAATAGTCAACGTGGCGCATTCCCGTAGTCACAGGAGAATTAAAACAAGTAGTTTGTACCCGCGCCAATCGATGCTGCGCCAGCAAACTAATCGGATGAGTGACAGCAGTAATATTCGTAGCAACCAACAGAATATCTAAGTCATCAGCGCGGATAGCCTGAACTTGACTCGGCAAATCACTCGGCAATTGCACCAGCCTATCCGCGCGACTCTGGCAATACTGTTCTAATTTATTACCATCCAAATTGATAGCATACAAAATAATTTCAAACTGTTCTCGATTCAGATATTCAAAAGCAGGCAAAGTCGCGAAAGTTTCCGTCATCGCCCCGAAATGCTTAGTCAGAACTCCGACGCGAATTTTCTGTCTGTTTGCAGGCCTCGCCGGAAAAATGCAATCAATGGCAGCCCCGCGATTTTTCATCGCAAATTCAATAATTTCTGCCCGTTTGGTGTAGACTTGCTTGAGGTTTTCGCTATTGAAATACAAAGGGATAAAGTTAGCAGTTTGAGTGAAAAACCAGGCGATGTCCTGCCAAATTTGTGAATTTTGGTTTTGGAATATATTGCGGTGCACGTAACTAACCCATCCCTGAACGTAGCGGCAATAATTGTCAGCCTCTCCTAGTTCTTGAAAGAGCGTCGGTGCGGCAAACATAAACTTCAGATAGTCGTTAACAAACCAATTGGGTATAGCTGCATTTTCATACTTTAGCAATAACTGATCGGCACGACGGTAGAGAGAGGCTGCTAGTAAGTAGCCAACATCTTTCAGAGTTTTAATTCCCTGGGATAGATGTGTTTCTAGTTGACCGATTAAACTTTGTTCAGTATCTGTGATTGCTTCATATTTGATCGTGCTGTTAACCAGCATTTGATATGCCTTACCTGCCTCACCGGAGTAGCATTTTTCTAGTTGCTCTGCGGGCAGATTCACAAAATAATCGGCAAGTTGTCGGCGCAGTTGGCGGATATGAGCGAGAGCAACTTGATTAGTTTGGTCTTTTTGATACTCTCCCAAGTATTGAGGAAGGGAAGCTAAAAACTGTTCGGGTGTATTAAGCTGAGCTAATTCATCAGCAATTAAGTTACCGTGTTGCTGCAAAACTTTTTCTGACCAACGCACTTCTTCGGGTTTGTAAAGTTGAGAGTGCAGGCGAACAATTGTAGCCCTCATCAAGTCTAACTTTTCGCGTTCTCCCGCCATTTTTTGGGTTCTGCTAGAGCCGTCGCCATGTTGCCTGTAGTACAGATAAGGCTGAGGAAAACGATCGCCTAACCAGCCTTTTTCATAGGCAGAAATCCAAAATTCCCAATCTTCGCATCCCAGCTTCATCACTTTTTTCAAGCCGCCAACTTGCTCGTAAATTTCTCTTCTAAATAAGGAAGTAGCGGGGGCTTGATTGTCTCTCAAAAATTTATTGGGGTCAAAATCCCCGTGGTTGACTAAATCGCAGTTTGCTCCGAAGTGCTGCACATCTGTATAGACAAAACCCACCTCCGGTTTCGCTGATAAAACTTCAACGCACTCCTCTAGAAATTTGGGATGAATTTTATCATCAGCATCTAGGAATAAAATGAATTTTCCTGAGGAATTTTGAACACCAATATTTCTGGAATCAGCGGGCCCCGTGTTGGGTTTGTCGATGAGGCGCAGCGCTTTTTGAGGATACAATTGAATTAAATAATTTGCGAAGTTGCTGGTATCATCGGTGCTACCGTCGTTGACAATGATGCACTCCCAATTTTGATAGGTTTGATTGACAACACTTTCTACAGCTTCTCTGAGTAGATTTGCGTGGTTGTAGCAGGGGATGATGATGCTGACGAGTGCTGGTTCGGGCGTGCGGTAGGGCATGGCGTTTAGCTGTGACGGAGAGATTGCAACGGGGAGGGTAGTGGCGGGTTTGATACCTCGGCGGATGATGCCGTATTCATTCCATATCTTAAGCGTTTCTTGTTGCGATCGCCCTGAACCATGTTCTAAACCTTGCTCGTTGTGGTAGTAAAGCCCAATTATTTCCGGGATGCGGAACATATTTTCGGTTTTTCCCACCCGCAACCAAAATTCGTAATCGCCAGCCGCCGTCAATTCTGCTCGGAAATAGCCGTGTTTTTCGTGTAGCGATTTTCTCCACATTGGCGCAGAACCCATGATGCAGCGTCGTTCCAGTTCCCCATAGGAAAAGTCCGGCCAATTCCACCGCGTTTGAGCTTGCGTCGCAACCCAGGTATCATTAACAACATTCGTAATTAATTGATCGCCGTAAACCAGAGCAGTTTTTGGTTGCGAGTCCAAATAATTAGCCATGATTTCCAATGCGTCGGGGCGGTGTCTGTCGTCGGCGTTCGCATTAGTAATGTATCTGCCGCGCGACATCTCGATTCCTCTATTCCAAGCTGCATAAATGGTTTCTCGCTGTGGTATCCGGCAATAAATTATGTTGGGATATCTCGATTGAAACTCCCGTGCAATTTCTCCTTCGTTCTGTTCGGAGTTGCTGTTAATTACAATGATTTCCAGTTCGCCTTGTTTGTACAGCGTTTGATCTACCAAGTCTTGCAAGCAGCCGCGAATAAATTTTTCGGAATTGTAGGTAGAAACGATCGCAGATACTTTGAAAGCTGACGGGACAGGCTGCGATGTGTCATAATTCGATAATTCGCTCTGTAAGGCTGGATCGGCTTGCGGTTGAAGGGAATGCTCAGCTACTTGAACCAAAACAGAGCTAACAGTTGCAGCCATTTTCGACCAGGAAAACTTCTTAGCTTGCTCTAACCCCGCCGCAATTAATGAGTTGCGGACAGCAGGCTTCTGTATTTCCCGCAAAGCATTGACAAGCCCGCTGACATCATCGCCATCTACATAAACCGCTGCTTTTCCTGCTACTTCTGGAATCGAACCGTTTGGACAAGTGATGACTGGACAACCGCAAGCCATGGCTTCGACGACTGGCAATCCAAAGCCTTCATATTTCGACGGATAAACTAATACCGCAGCACCCGAATAAGCAACTCTCAATTCGCTATCGCTTAGTTGCAGCGTGCGGACAGTGATTCCAGAACAATACAATTGCAGATCGGGTTCTAATACAGGTTTGCCGCCTGTGCAGACTAGATCAAAGTCAAACTTATTGGCAAGTTGAGAAAAGGCTTTGAAGAATAATATCCCATTCTTGTAACCATGCCAGCCTACCCTCTCGCCTACCAAAAGAAAATAGGGTTTAGCAATGCCGTACTTTGACTTAAAACCTGCGATTTCTTCTCTATCGGCTGGCGAGAAATTGGCGTCTATTCCGCAGTGCGCTACAGCTACAGAAGCTGAGGATATCTGCGGAAAAACCTTAACTAAATCGCGGGCTGTATTTGCTGAAATAGCTATGTAGGCTGAGGCGTGGCGGATACCGGAATGCTTTTCTCTCCACTCGGAATGAGCAAGATTTTGTCCCATCAACTCGGGAATCATGTCATAGGTCATGAATACCGATCGCGTTGACAAAGGCGTTGTATAATAAGTAGAAATAAACAAGTCTGCATTTTCTTCATCGCAGATTTGCTGTAGCATTTGGCGGTCTGCATCGGTTTGGCTGTAGTCGTAGCGGGCTACATTCCGGTACTGGATGCCGGGAATTTTGGGGGCGGTTCCCGCTCTGTCAAGAACTAGAATTTGTTTAGCAAAACCATTTTCTGCCCAGTTTTCTAGCAGCGATGTCCAGACGCGACCAATGCCGGTGCTGTTAAGCTGATAAAATACGCCGTCAATCACAATCTTTTTTAAATTTTTAGGAGATAGGGCTGCTGGAGTTATCATTGATTTGCGGTTCTCTCTGTCGGCAATTTTTCTCAAAGCTGCCTCGTAATCATGTTGGAGTAATGAGGCTTTTTTCAATTCCGGCTCTTGGCAATATGATAAGCTTTGAAAAAGTTGATGCGGGATTTCCTTTTCTGTCAAGAGGTGCAAAGAATCGCCGTTAGAGTAAAAATTTAAATTGAATTTCTCGGCAATTATAGACAGTGCCTTGGTGGTATAAATAGAAATGTGCTGACCTTCATCTAGGGCATAGTACCACCATTCGCTGGGCTGGGGATTGTTGGCTGGCAGCAATCTGGTACTGAATAAAATATTGCGAGAATATTTGAAGATTTTTTCGATCTCCGACAGCGGGTCAACAAAATGCTCAAATACTTCAAATGCTGTGACTAATTCGTAGGGTAATCTGCTATTTTCGTCAGCCTCAAATCCTTGTGCAAATATATTTTTGCAATATTTATCATGCCATGAAAAATCAAATCCTAAATCTCTCATCATCCGAACAAATACACCGTAGCCGGCCCCGTAGTCTAAAAAATTAGCGCGGTGATTAAACAAATTAAAAATAATATTATTGGCTGCGGTGGAGAACATCGTGCTTCTGGATAACATTCCCACGTCGCTGCTAGCTATGGCTTCTGAATAAGCCTCCTCAAGCCAGTACGGTTCCTCGGTTTGAACAAATCCACAATTTGAGCATTGAAAATACTCAACGTTATATTTTTTTAGTACCGTAGCCGCAGCCAAGCTGTTTGTTGGAGAATCACAAATATTGCACTTCATTTTGATTATCTAAACTTACAAGGTTGTTTAATTGACTGTCTGTATTGGAAGGCCGAATATCTCTCCCGCTTTACTCAATTTTTAATGTTGCCAAGTGATGGCAATGGGGTAGGCTAGACTGTTTTAATGCTGAGTCTTGAAATCTTCAGACGGTTTCTCAAGGGTCGATCGTTATATATGAAGAGTGAATAAACAGGAACATCCTACACCAATGCAGCCCTGACTCAGATATCTTTAGTCCTGGACGTATTCCTACCAAAGAAACCGGGTTTTTTGCCTAATCTCGCGACTCCAACGAAGGATTTTCGTAAAAAAACCCGGTTTCTGGCCACCCGTGCGTCCAGGACTGATCTTATCAGGAGTCCGCCCCCTCAAGATTACTTCGACTAAAGGCTTGACAAGTTTTAATTTATGCTATATGTGACTCCTTAGTAAAGCACTCCCATCTCCTGACGGCTTTCAGGGCAGTTCGGTTTCCACTACTTCAGACGAGCGATCGCCCTTGCCGGGATTCCTGACAACACAAAAACAAGTTACAAATACGTTAAGATTGATGAACATAAATAAAAATTCCCAAATCACAGGGACTAAATAATTAGGAGGATCGACCTCGGTGAATAAACGCTGGAGAAACGCTGGACTGTACGCACTGCTGGCTATTGTAGTCATTGCCCTAGCCACTGCATTTTTTGACAAACAGCCCCCAAGTAGGGAAGTTTGGAAGTACAGTCAATTCATTCAGGAAGTCGAAGGCAACAGAGTAGACAAAATAAATATCAGTTCCGATCGCAGTAAAGCTCTCGTAACGGCTCAGGACGGCAGCAAGGTAATTGTCAACCTGCCTAACGACCCCGAACTGATTAACATCCTGACCAAAAATAAGGTAGATATTTCAGTTCTGCCCCAAAACGACGAAGGCTTCTGGGTAAAAGCCCTCAGCAGCCTGTTCTTCCCGATCCTGCTCTTGGTGGGACTGTTTTTCCTGGTGCGGCGCGCCCAAAACGGGCCCGGCAATCAAGCCATGAACTTCGGCAAATCGAAAGCTAGAGTCCAAATGGAGCCTCAAACTCAGGTGACTTTCGGCGATGTAGCCGGCATCGAACAAGCCAAGCTAGAACTCGCTGAAGTCGTGGACTTCCTGAAAAATGCCGATCGCTTCACCGCAGTCGGAGCTAAAATCCCCAAAGGCGTGCTGTTAGTCGGCCCTCCCGGAACAGGCAAAACCTTGCTCGCCAAAGCAGTCGCCGGAGAAGCAGGTGTTCCTTTCTTCAGCATTTCCGGTTCGGAATTTGTCGAAATGTTCGTCGGTGTCGGTGCTTCCCGCGTCCGCGACTTGTTTGAACAAGCTAAAACAAACGCTCCTTGTATCGTATTTATTGATGAAATTGACGCCGTAGGCCGCCAGCGCGGAGCTGGTTTGGGCGGTGGTAACGATGAACGGGAACAAACCCTGAACCAGTTACTGACCGAAATGGACGGTTTTGAAGGCAATACTGGCATCATTTTGATTGCTGCTACTAACCGCCCCGACGTGCTGGATGCTGCGCTGCTACGTCCAGGTCGCTTCGATCGCCAAGTTGTGGTCGATCGCCCCGATTTCTCCGGCCGCCTGGAAATTCTCAACGTTCACGCCCGCGGCAAAACCTTGTCAAAAGATGTGGATTTGGAAAAAATCGCCCGCCGGACACCCGGTTTCACAGGTGCGGATTTGGCTAACTTGCTCAACGAATCAGCAATTTTGGCAGCCCGTCGCAATTTGACCGAAGTCTCGATGGATGAAGTCAACGATGCGATCGATCGCGTCCTCGCCGGCCCCGAAAAGAAAGACCGCGTGATGAGCGAAAAACGCAAAACCTTAGTAGCTTACCACGAAGCCGGTCACGCTTTAGTCGGTGCCCTGATGCCCGACTACGATCCCGTACAGAAAATCAGCATTATCCCCCGCGGCCGCGCTGGTGGTTTGACTTGGTTCACACCTAGCGAAGATCGCATGGATTCTGGCTTGTATTCTCGCTCTTACTTGCAAAATCAAATGGCGGTAGCCTTGGGCGGCCGCATTGCTGAAGAGATTGTCTTCGGTGAGGAAGAAGTCACAACTGGCGCTTCCAACGACTTGCAACAAGTGGCAAGAGTAGCACGCCAAATGGTAACTCGCTTCGGAATGAGCGATCGGCTAGGGCCTGTAGCTCTCGGTCGCCAACAAGGGAATATGTTCATGGGTCGCGATATCATGGCCGAACGGGACTTTTCTGAAGAAACCGCAGCTACGATCGACGATGAAGTCCGCTTGTTGGTAGAGCAAGCTTACCTGCGCGCTAAAGACGTGCTCGTCGGCAACCGCCACGTGCTGAACGCCTTGGCAGATATGCTAGTTGACAAGGAAACTGTCGATGCTGATGAATTGCAAAATTTGTTAGCTAACAGCGATGTCAAGATGGCGACAATTGCCTAATTGATTTTAGATTTTGGATTTTAGATTTTAGATTTAATCTAAAGCTTAAAATCGATAATTGGGGTGCTTCTGGTATTGTCTGGAATCGCCCCGATTTTTTTGTGGTGCGATCGGCTGTTTAATTTCATTGTGCAATGCTATTCACCAAACAGTGGACAAGACTCAACAGCTAGTTCATACACTGGACAAATAGCCAGCCTAAGTATCTTGAATACTACGTTTTGAGGGTGATGACACCTACGGGTGCTTTCCAGCTTGTAGCTCTGTCGTTAGAGATTAAACAGATGTATTTGGTTAAGTCAGTGTCTCTAACCCAACAAGCCATCAAAACATTGGCGAGGAAAACATAACCTGAGCAATCAGAGGACTTTCATGTCTAACTTTGTATTCGTTTTAGATACCAACAAACAACCACTTGAGCTAGTAGCACCAGGACAAGCAAGACGATTGTTAAAACTAGCCCAAGCTGCTGTGTATCTCCGTTACCCGTTCACAATTATTCTGAAATATGCGGTTTCTCACCCAAAAACGCAACCGACTCAATTAAAAATTGATCCAGGTTCTAAAACTACTGGGCTGGCGATCGTTAGCGGTAATAAAGTTCTCTGGGGGGCTCATTTGAGCCATCGCGGGCAACAAATTAAAAATGACTTAGAGTCACGTCGCAACCTTCGTCGCAATCGTCGCAACCGCAAAACTCGTTACCGCAAACCACGTTTTCTGAACCGCACAAGAGCACCTGGATGGTTGCCACCAAGCTTAGAATCTAGGGTGAAAAACATCGTGACTTGGGTCAACCGCATCCGTCGATACGTCGCAATTACAGGCATATCCCAAGAGTTAGTTAAATTTGACTTACTTGCAATGCAGAATCCCGAAATATCCGGCAAAGAGTATCAGCAAGGGGAACTTGCGGGCTATGAAGTCAAAGAATACTTGTTAGCGAAGTGGGGGAGAAAGTGCGCCTATTGCGGTGTTGAAAACGTACCTTTTGAGGTAGAACATATCCACCCCAAATCAAAAGGGGGAAGCGATCGCGTTTCCAATCTTACCCTAGCCTGCCGTGGGTGCAACCAAGCCAAAGGCAATCAAGATATTCGGGATTTCTTGTTCAAAAAGCCTGACATCCTGTCCCGTATTTTGAAACAGGCCTCACAACCTTTGAAAGATGCAACTGCTGTGAATTCAACCGGCTGGGCATTGTTCCAACAACTTAAACAAACAGGATTGCCCATAGAAGTTTCAACTGGAGGTAGAACAAAGTACAATCGGACTCGTTTAGGACTAGCTAAAACTCATTGGCTGGATGCAGCTTGTGTAGGAAATGTAGAAGTGCTGCAAGTTTTAACGGATCAACCGTTGTTAATTGCAGCTAAAGGATGGGGCAGCCGTCAAATGTGTACAACCAATAAATACGGATTTCCTGTCAAGCACAGAACGCGGTGCAAAACGTTTTTTGGGTTTGGGACTGGCGACATGGTAAGTGCGATTCTCCCCTCTGGGAGGTTTGCAGGCACTCACGTCGGCAGGCTGACGGTCAGAGAAAGCGGAGTTTTTGAAATGAGAACGCCACTCGGCAAGGTTAGTCCAGTACGTCATAAATACTGTAAATCAATCCACCGCAACGATGGATATATGTATGCTTTTTCCACAAATGTCCAATGAATCAGCGATTAGAGGGGTAGCGATCGGGCGATCGCACTGCATCATTTCGATATAACCGGACTTGATATCACCCTTGGTAAACTTCTCGCCGGTGACGCACTTTACTGATATCGATCGTGCGGCTGTCGTCATCTATGGTGTATATTACCCTGTAATCGCCCACCCGAATTCGCCAGCCGTTTTTCTTCCCCTTTAACTTGAGACAGCCTGGGGGACGGGGCACACTGGCTAAAGCATTTATCTGGGGATAAATGCGACTGCTGATTTCAACGGGCAGAGCGTCCAGGTCTTTTTGAGCCGAACGTGCAGTAATGACCAAGTAATCAGACATTCAACATACCCTTTTCCTCAAGCTGGCGCTTAACTTCTTCCCAGGGAACTCTTGGTTCATCTTGTCTAGATTCAATAGTCAAAGAGTCATAAACATCCTCCCAGAGTTCGCCGTGCTTCTCGAAGTCAAGCAGCACCGCAATTTTTTCGCCTTGGCCGTCAACTAAAAACTGAAAGTCTGTCGGTTCGCCACATTCAGCCAACACGTCAACCCAAAATTCGCTGTGTTCTTTGAGGTCAACAATTGCAGCGGTTTTGTTGCCTTCATTGTCTGTTAAAAATTGAACGCCGCGCATATTGTAGTTTGGCATATATCGAATTTTGTAATGTGTACTAAAATTATATCCTAGTCAGAATGAGTTAGCATGAATCATCAATCTTGGTTGACACTACTAAAAAAACACCGAGCGATCGCCGTGATCCGTTCATCCGAACAGGAAGTCGCTTGGCAGATGGCAAAATCTGTAGCAGCAGGAGGAATCCAATTTATTGAAATTACCTGGAATACCCACAAAGCCGCTGAATTAATTTCGCAACTCCGCTCAGAATTGCCAGATTTTAGTATTGGTACTGGCACTTTATTACACTTAGAACAGTTGCAGCAAGCCATAGATTGCGGGGCTCAATTCCTGTTTACTCCGCACACCGATGTAGGCATGATTCAAGCAGCAGTTGATGCGAGAGTGCCGATCGTCCCTGGTGCTTTTTCTCCCACAGAAATTATGACGGCGTGGCAAGCAGGTGCTACCTGCGTGAAAGTTTTTCCGATCGCAGGCTTGGGAGGCGCTGCTTACCTGAAAAGCCTGCAAGGCCCTCTGGGCGACATTCCTTTGATTCCCACGGGCGGGGTGACGCTGGAAAATGCCAAGGTATTTATTGACGCTGGGGCGATCGCCGTTGGTTTAGCCGGAGACTTATTTCCCAAACACTTAGTGCAAAATCGAGATTGGCGGGCGATCGTCGAAATTGCCAAAACTCTCACCCAAAACTTAACAACTTGTTAAGCCCTCTTTCCCAATTTAAAATCTATAATCTACAATTTAAAATAGTACCAGGTGTGAAAGTTTCCCAATTCTTCAATTTTTCAATCTAAAACTATCAAATCGTCTTGGGTGTGAGGAATAAACATGATTATCAACTCAACTTACTTGCGTCGCGCAGGAACTTTATGTGTTGCCTGCGCCCTAACAGTTGCTGCATTTTGTGGCGGACAAATTCCTGCATTTGCAGGCGAACAGCGCAACATAATTGCCAATAGAATCATGCAGTTGCAGCAATCCAGTCAGCGCTGGATTGAAATTGATTTGTCAAGACAAAAACTCATAGCTTGGGAAGGAAATACACCCGTTTATGCGGTGACTATTTCCAGCGGCAAATCATCGACTCCCACCCGCACGGGAACCTTTGCCATCCAAACCAAATATCGCGTTACTAGAATGACTGGGGAAGACTACGACGTGCCCGACGTTCCCTATACAATGTATTACGATGGCGGTAATGCAATTCACGGCGCTTACTGGCACAATTTGTTTGGAAATCCCGTCACTCACGGCTGCACAAATGTAGCTGTAAATCACGCTAAATGGCTGTTCAATTGGGCCTCGGTGGGGACGCCTGTAGTGGTGCACAAATCTGAAATTTAACTAATAGGTTCGTAGATCAAACGGCGGTTGAAACCGCGTCTATACAGACAAAACCTGCCTCCGCAGGTTGAAGAGTGAGCGGTTAAAATTACATTTATGGAGACAAAATTCACTTCAAGGGCGTGGGAATTTTTGATTTCATTCAGTCCGCGGAGGCGGACTTCCTTTGTCTAGACGCGGTTTCAACCGTACGTCCTATATTTAACTTAACTGCACCACTGGTTTATCCTCTAACAAAGTTTCATTGGTTAGCAAATCTTCCACAGTAATCCGCAAAAAGCGCTGTTCGTCAACGCGGAAAAAGATTTTTATGCGATCGCTCCCCGGATACCCAGGCGGCGTCAATTGCGCGATACTGCGAGCTCCGTCTTTGTCATTTAGCGGCTGTACGGATCTTTCGCCCGCGAGTTGGCGAGTAATTAGCCTGTCGCCGTCAAAATAGATCTCCGTCCCACCAGTTTCCGCTCCCAATTCGCCGATAATTAATTCTATGCTGGGCTGATTTTCCAAAGAAGCTCCCAAGACTAATTCTACCGGTTCGGTCATCGGATAAGACTGACCGGATTTGATTAAACTGTGCCAACTGTGGCAATTTTCGCGGCGGTTCCAGTAGCGAATGCCGTAACTGTGATAGAGAAAATCTTTGATTTCTATGCCTTGACTTAATTGTAGAGCACCTTGGGCGATCGCCTCAAAGGGTTTGTCGCACCGAATTTTTGCCGGATCGAAATATTGCTGCACCCAACGCTGCACCGCTGGAATTTGGACAGTACCGCCAACGAGCAAAACTGCATTGATATCGCCAATTTCTAAGCCTTGGCGCCGCGCTTGCTGCAATACTTGATTCATGCACTCGTCGAGGTTCTCAAAAAACTGATGTTCGGCAAGGATAGATTCAAAGCCCGATCGGTCTAATTCTAATTCGTAACTCTCAAAAGTTTCGTCATCAAAATAAACCTCAGCCGCATTATTTAGCAAAGATAACTGAATCTTTAACCTTTCTGCCAACCTCGTCGTAATCGGAGATTTTGCCAACTTTTTCGTTTTAACAAAATAGTCAACCAACCAATTATCAATATCAGAACCGCCTAAATTTTGTCCGGCTTTAGCCAAAACCCTGGCAACTTTTGTCTTTTGTGCAGAAGATTCAGCTAACAACTTTTCGCCCCATTTCAGCAAAAACCCCAAAGGCTTTTTGTTGGCATTAACATCGAGGCGTACCAATGAAATATCGAGAGTGCCGCCGCCGAAATCAATCACTAATAGAATTTCGCGATCGGCCAAACCGTAACCCAAAGCAGCCGCCGTAGGCTCATCCAACATCCGCACCTGTTCCACTTGCAGAGATTCAGAAACTTTACCCAACCAATGGCGGTAAGCTTCAAAACTATCTACCGGCACAGTAAAAACCAAAGAATCTACCGACAAAGGCAATTCGCGAATTGAGTTCACAATTTGGCTCAAATACCACTCACCGACTCGTTCAAAATCAACAATTTGCCCGTCAAGTTCCGGCACAAAACCCTGCACAAAAGTGCCAATTCCCCGCTTAAAATTGCGAAAAAACCGAGAATCTCCACTCAGATCGAGGCCTTTGTCGCGGACTTGCTGACCGAGGATGACTTTATTTTGAGCAGCGTCCTCAACGTAGAGTAAACTGGGAATTAGGGGTGGATTTTGAACCGAGATTGCCGACAATCCCGGTAATTTCAAAGTTTCGGGCTGCTGGAGAGCCTGATTCCAGCGAGCGACGACGGTGTTGCTAGTTCCAAAGTCAATTGCGATCGTCATTGGGCCAAAATACACAGCTACTAAAGATTATCTTATAATATTATGGTATTTAGAGCTGACAATGCAAACATAATATTATGACTCAATCCACTTCCTTTGCAACACAGAACAAAGAGCCTGTATCGGGAATTAGTGAAATTGCAGTATGCGGGTACAAGTCTATTTATGAAGAGTGCCAAATTGAAGTGCGATCGCTGACAATTTTAGCCGGTGCCAACAGTTCTGGTAAGTCTAGCATTATGCAGCCGCTATTGCTGATGAAGCAAACGCTAGAAGCCCCTTACGATCCGGGTGGTTTGAAACTTGACGGGCCGAATGTTAAGTTTACATCCGCAGAACAGATATTGTCTAAACTGTCACCTGAAAAATACAACGATGAGTTTTATGTCAGGGTTAATCTAGAGAGAGATAATTTTTTGAAAAACGTTTTCAGCAAGCAGCCAAAACCTGGCATTAGAATTGTCAAGGCAATTTACTGTTTTCCTGACAATGATAAAATTATTACTATTTATCCGGGAATGCGACATCAAGAAGTGATTGAGGTTCTTCCAGAAAACTTTGCGGAAAATTACTATATTTTATTAGACAATATTGACGAAGAACCGCCACTATGGAGCGTAAGTAATGTTCGAGGTTTTTTAGACTTACGACTTGGTGAAAGTCATTTTGATTCATCCCATTTGGCAATCAACTTTCAACAATATATTCGCCAGATAATTCATGTTCCCGGATCGAGAGGCAATCCAGAACGCACCTATAATATCGCAGCATTTGGCAGTGAATTTACTGGAATTTTTGAAAATTATGTTGCTAGTATAGTTAATTCCTGGCAAGAAACCAAGGACGATCGACTGATAAAATTGGGTCAAGCCTTAGAGTTCCTGGGACTCAACTGGAAAGTTGAAGCCAGACAGATTAATGACGTACAAATTGAACTGCTGGTAGGTCGTTTATCCCGCAGCGGGAGTGCAATCGATACGGTTAGTATTGCTGATGTTGGCTTTGGGGTATCGCAAACTTTGCCTATTTTAGTTGCCTTGCTTGTAGCAGAACCAGGACAATTAGTTTACCTAGAACAGCCGGAAATTCACTTGCATCCTCGCGCTCAAGCTGCTTTAGCAGAGATATTAGTTGATGCTGCAAATCGAGGTGTGCGAGTAGTTCTAGAAACTCACAGTGAATTGCTGCTTTTAGCAGTTCAATCGTTAGTTGCCGAGGGTAAAATATTACCTGATTTAGTCAAACTTCACTGGTTTAAACGGCGCGACGATGGTGTTACAGAAGTCAGCAGTGCCGATCTAGATGAAACAGGAGCTTTTGGAGAGTGGCCGGAAGATTTTGGCGATGTCTCTTTGCATCTAGAAAACCGCTATTTGGATGCAGCCGAAGCTGTTTTGTGGAAGCATTAACATGGCAGATAAAATTTCTAAACGCCTGGTAATTGATGCTTCAGTTGCGCGTGCTGCTGGTGGAGAAGATGCTACCTATCCAATATCCGTTTACTGTCGCGATTTTCTCCAAGCTGTCTTGGATATTTCTCACAGAGTTGTGATGACTCCAAATATTAGAGATGAGTGGAACAAGCATCAATCAAAATCCGCTCGTATATGGCTGCGCCGGATGGTGGCAAAGAAGAAACTATGCCCCTGCGATATCGCGGTAGATGATAATTTGTGGTCTCAAGTTGAATCGATTGCCGAAAGCGATAAAGAGCGGGAAATAATGGTTAAAGATTTGCGGTTGGTGGAAGCTGCGATCGCTACCGATCGCACAGTAATTTCACTTGATAACAAAGTCAGACAATGTTTTGCTAAAGTAGCAGTAGAGGTTGATGAGCTTAAAGATATTATATGGGTAAATCCAGCCTAAATAGCAGAAAAACCTCTTGATTGGCTGCAAAATGGTGCTGAACCCGAAATAGAAAGATCGCTCGGATTTCAAAAAGCCGACAACTGAGTTAATTTAGAGTAATTCCTGATTAGGATCGGAAGTGCGATCGCCATTATACCAATTTTCCGATGCCACAAAGACGCACCACTTTGATAAGTGGCACAAAAATCATACTATTTTATATTTTATATTTTATATTGGGCATGACTGACGGCATCAGAATTTCAGGTTTGGCTAAAGTTAAATTTTTGTAAAACTGGTATCACCTCTGGGAACCGGCCAAGCTTTTACCTTTGATGTCAATCCAAATTTTCAAAGGTGGCGTAAAAAATGCTGGAAATTGGCGATCGCAAAACAGCACTCTTAGCTCTCACACTGCTCGTCCCCGCTGCGAGTATTGGTATAATAACAGGCTTGTATATTGCCCCCGGAGGCTGGGGAAAAACAGTATCAGCCTTGTGTCAAGTGTGGTTGCTCCTTTTCCCGATCGCCTGGTCTGTTTTAGTCGATCGGCAAAAACTGCATTTATCCCTCCCCAAGCGGCGAGAATTGCGGGCTGGAGCCATTTGGGGAATAGCCATGTTTGCGGTAATTGTGGGTATCTACAGCCTTTTCGGCCAGCACTGGATCGATCCTGTAGCGGCCAAAGAAAAAGCTCGCCAATTGGGAACCAACAGCCAAAATATTTACTTAATTGTTGAAGCATATTTCGTGCTAGTTAACTCGCTGATTGAAGAATTTACTTGGCGGTGGTTTGTCTGCAACAAATGCCAGATTCTGATACCAGGAAAACCAGCCATATTTCTCAGTTCACTATTTTTCACCCTCCACCACATTTTTGTAATCGCAGCCTACAGCGACTGGCGCGCTGTGATTTTAGGCTCATTCGCCGTCTTCACCGCCGGGATAATTTGGTCGCACTGTTATCTAACTTACCGTTCGCTGTGGCCTAGTTATATCAGCCACGCGATCGCAGATTTAGCCCTCGCAATGATTGCTTGGCAAATCCTCTTTAACTAGCCACTTTTTTAGCAACTATAGCCAAATACGGTTCACTTAACGTTTTTGTCATTGCGAGCGATCGAGCGCGGCAATCGCAGAGACTATGACATTTCTCGGTTAAGTCAGGTGGGCGCTGAGCAATTATCTTCTTAAGTGAACCGTATTAAACTATAGCCCAATACGCTTGGGCTAACACTTTTTGTCCGCAGCGATCGCGCCCCAGAGCAATCTCAGTGTCTATTTTTCAAATCGTTATGACTGCGGGACTCTCTTAACTCAACCGTATTGGACGCTGCTGGGATTTTGACTGATGCTGTACAACAATTGAAAGTTCATGTATTCCCACCGAGAAATGCTTTGTGTGAAGACATCTATTTAAAGTTAGAGATTTTGTTGCGCTGGCGATCGCATAATTTTTACTGCGTGAAAACTGGCAAACCATATCGTTGCCACCCTGGGCACCACAACGCTCAAAAGTACACCGATTGTCCTTCGGAATCGTCAACTCAGGAAATATGATTTTTTCATAGCAGGATTTTTTTTGTAAGCGAACTCGCTTGATACATACCGCTAAGCTGCGGCTACCAATTAAGAGTCAAGGTTGCCACGATCTATATCACTGCACCATGACAATTGTTGTGATATTTACACGATCGTTAGGTAATTGGGGGAACTTGAATTTTACGGTAATTACTTAGACATCTGTTGGGCACGCTACATACTCGGTGGAGAAGTGGCAGTCACTTTTGGGGATACTTTCAGGCGATCGCCTGCCATTAAAAAATTTAAAACTCAGGCAGTTAATTAAATTGATACCAATCAAATTATATATTCTGTAGCGATCGACAAACCTACCTTTTTCAGCAGTCCAGACGCATCAAACGGTTTTTTAAGACATTTACGGCAACAAGATCGAGCAATAGTTAAAAAAAACCAGTTTTTCCTGATTAACCTATCCATGACTGTGATTTCTGCGATTCCCTTTCAGAATCAGCTCGCGTCCGTGCAGGTGTTTGAGCAAATTACATCTCTGAATTCAGAATAAATAATATATTTTTTAAGCGATACAGAGCGTATAGTAACTTAAAACACACAGTCAAGCATCAGTATTTCTAGCGATGATAGCTATCGCGAATTAATATTTTATAACTAATAATTTAATTTAATAGAATTTTATAACAAATTTTTCCGGACGGCGATTGTCAATCTCCGGAATATTGTTACGCTGGCTACCTTTCCCCAACACTAAAGTTTGGAGAGTTACGGTAAACCGTAACTCTGTGTCGGTAAGATCAGCAAATGATGTTATGTTAGGCAGGAAGTGTTGTAGAGCTTCGTGTGTGGGGCGAAAAAAGCTGATGTTAGATCGCGTATCTGTCTTGAGAAGTAACTTTCGCAGACCCGAAAAAATATCCCGCAGGGAACTGTTGGTGAATCGAATCCATCATTACTATAGATTGAATGACAGCGAAATTGTGGATCTATACTGGGGTGTTGCGAACAGTCGCTAGGTTTGATTCTATGCCCACACCGGGAAAGCGGTAATTAAGATTCACCCGCCCCTCTTTCCTGTCGGCTCTCACAAAGCGCGCTCATCGCAGCGTCGAAACCGAGTCGGATTATTCAGCGGGAGTTAAACATGAAAATCACCTTTGTTCTTCCTACTCTGTGTCTGACTGGTGGAATTCGAGTAATATCTATTTTCGCAGAACTCTTGAAACAACGAGGACACTCCGTGTTCGTCATCTCTGTACCCCATGAGCAAGCGAGTCTGCGCCAGCAAGTCAAGTCGCTGCTGCGGGGAAGGGGTTGGATTTCCACACCTGAAAATGAGCCATCATTTTTCGATAATCTCAGTGTAGAAAGCAAAATTATCGATCGCTCGCGCCCAATAGAAGACAAAGATGTGCCTGACGCTGACGTAGTAGTTGCCACCTGGTGGGAAACCGCCGAGTGGGTAGCAAAACTCTCCCCGAGCAAAGGAGCTAAAGCTTATTTTATCCAGCACCATGAAGTTTTTGACTATCTACCTGAAGGTAGAGTCGAAGCAACCTGGAAGCTACCCATGCACAAAATTACGATCTCTGACTGGTTAGTTGACCTAGCTCGGACTAAATATGGCGATCGCCAAGTTTCCTCAGCTCCTCCGAGCGTTGACACCAAGCAATTTTATGCCTGCCCTCGCCACAAACAATCGGTTCCTACCATTGGCATGATGTACTCTGCAATTTACTGGAAAGGAACCGACATCGCACTCAAAGCTTTTTCCCTAGCCGCTGAAAAAATTCCCAACCTGCGTCTGGTTGCCTTCGGTACAGAGGCCCCATCCCCGGAATTGCCGCTACCAGCCAATGCCGAGTATGTAATTAGACCCGACCAAGACAAACTCAAAGATTATTACAGCAAATGCGATGCGTGGCTGCTGGCGAGTCGCTCTGAAGGCTTCGGCTTGCCAATTATCGAAGCGATGGCGTGCCGCACTCCCGTCATCAGTACCACAGCAGGCGCTGCTCCTGAAATTTTGAGCGGCGGTACTGGCATACTTGTAAGCCCAGAAGATCCCGAAGAAATGGCAAAAGCCATAGAATCTATGTGTCATTTGTCGAATGCCCAGTGGCAAGCCATGTCGGAAGCCGCCTATGCTAAGGTGACCAATTACTCTTGGAAAGATGCCACGGAGCATTTTGAAGCAGGATTGAAAGTTGCTGTAGAGAAATCTCAACAGCGTGAAGTTAACATAGTTTCCTGTTCTCCCTACTATGTGCGGGGCCCATTACCATGCGCGGTTCCCACCGGCGCCGGAAAAAGTTAAGCTTTGATGTTAACAGCGGCAATTTGAAATTCTGCGCTAGTGATGCCAGCGATCGCGGGATTCTGCGTAGGAACTCAATTATCGTTTGGTAGGGTGCTTCTAGTAAAACTCACATCGGCGGTGTCCTGTTTTATACCCAGCAGTTTCGACACTAATTCTGACCGCATCTACCTCAAATACTGGTTTCCTGTTACTGCCGGCCAAAATCTCAACCCGAGTTCAACGGATGTTTGAAAGCTCAGGCTGTTAAAGGTTAGACTTGTCTAATCCTCACACATCTCCTGATTTGTCATTGGCAAAAGTCCCTGACGACAAAGTACGGCCGGCTCGACATCAAGTAACGATCGCCTCGATCATTGACCTAAACCCTGCGCCAAACCCAAAAAGAGACTGGTAAGTGCGAATGGATTAGGATGGAGAAGTTCGATCGACCAGTTTTGATCTTTCACATCTACCTATACTATGAGAATTACTTTTGTCCTTCCTACCCTTGCTCTTACAGGTGGCATGAGGGTTTTGTCTATCTACACACAAATTCTCCAACAGCGAGGACACACAATATGTATCGTCTCTACACCTCACGAACGACCAACTTTAATGCAACAATTGCGCTCTGTGGTCAGAGGTAAGGGTTGGGAACCCGCTCAGGCGAGAGGGCCGTCTCACTTTGACCGTATAGATGTCGAAAGTCGAGTTACCGAAACCTACCGTCCAATTACCGACAGGGACGTACCTGATGCCGATATTATCATGGCTACTTGGTGGGAAACTGCCGAGTGGGTGTCTAAACTCTCCCCCAGCAAAGGAGCGAAAGTATATTTTCTCCAACACTACGAGGCTTTTGACTACACACCAAAAGCTCGAGTAGATGCAACTTGGCGGCTGCCGATGCACAAAATTGCCGTCGCTAAGTGGCTGGAAGACAAGGCTAGGGATGAATTTGGTAATTTGTCTGTATCTCTCGTGCCTCCCACTGTTGACACCACACAGTTTTACGACCCCCGATCGCGATCGGGGCAGCCGCGGGGCAAGCAGTCAGTTCCCACAGTCGGGATGTACTATTCTATAGCTCCTTGGAAAGGCTGTGCTCTTGCCATTGAAGCTTTCAATCTAGCGGCCAAAAGAATCCCTAATCTTCGTTTAGTTGCCTTTGGTTCCGGCGAAACTGCTCCTCCGGATTTGTTGCAGCATAATATTGAGTATTACAAGATACCTAGTCAAGACGAACTCAAAGAACTTTACAGCAAATGCGATGCTTGGCTGTTTGCCAGCCAAACCGAAGGCTTCGGCTTGCCAATTTTAGAAGCGATGGCTTGTGGCACTCCAGTGATCGGCACTCCTGCTGGCGCGGCTCCGGAACTCCTCGCTGGCGGGGGTGGAATACTTGTGAAACCAGAAGACCCAGAGGATATGGCAAAAGCGATCGAGCAGATTTGTCAGTTGTCAGATGCCGAATGGCGGGCCATGTCTGAGACTGCTTTGGACACGGTGATACATTATACCTGGGAGGATGCAACCGATATCTTCGAGGCTGCACTGTACACCGCAGTCGAACGTCAGCCACAATTAACGGACAAGCTGTACAAATAGAGATCTATTTATAGCCTTTCGAGCTTTCATATGAGGTACTCATGGGCATAGGGCATAGGGCATTGGCCTCCGTCATAGGTCTCCGTGGGCATACCTCACCACGCTTGAGAACCGCTTTATCAAGATCGGGTAAAGAGGCGATCGTAGGAGCGAGAATTCAGATCCGGGAAATAAAGTAGTCTTTCTACCACCATTTTACTGCCAAAAAAACCTATGGCTGCATTAATCCCATTGACGATGTTCGGTTTGATCCCGATCGTTCTTTACTTGTTTGTGAGGTTTCCGACTCAGCGGGCGGTAATTATCACTTTTGTGGCAGCGTGGCTATTTTTACCACAAGTTTCTTATCCCATCCCCATATTGCCCGCCTATACCAAAGTTTCCGCATCTTGCTACGCCATTTTGCTGGGTGTTATTATCTACGACACTGAGCGCCTCACCAAATTTAAGCCTGGCTGGCTGGACGTGCCAATCGTAATTTGCTGTTTGTCTCCAATTATTTCACAACTTACTAATGGCGGTAGCCCAATTTCTCCGACTTTCAACCAAATCGTTACTTGGGGTCTGCCTTATTTTTTTGGACGGTTGTATCTGGGTAGTTTAGACGGGCTGCGACAATTGGCGATCGGGATTTTTGCAGGTGGTTTAGCCTACGTTCCTTTTACTTTATTGGAAGGGGTTAAGGGCCCACTTCTGCACCAAATGGTTTACGGCGTCAACGCCTTTGAGGACTGGGGTCAAGCAAGGCGCATGGGGGGGTGGAGACCTGTAGTATTTATGCAGCACGGTTTGATGGTGGGCGTGTGGATGATGACAGCAGCCTTAATCGGAATTTGGCTCTGGCAAACTGGGACGCTCAAAAAGTTTCAGGGCAAAAACATTAAGACTCTAGCAATTGTATTAACTATCGCTTTTTTCCTCTGCCGTTCTACAGGTGCCTATACTTTATTTTTTATCGCGTTACTCATATTATTTTGTGCCAAGTGGTTTCGCACTTCTTTGCCACTACTATTCGTAATTGGATATATAGCGTTTTATCTGTACGTAGCTGCATCTGGTCAATTCTCGAGCCACGACGTGATGAGCGTAATCAATCCCATATTTGGCGAAGAACGGGCCGCCTCTCTGAAGTTTAGATTTGACATGGAAGAGATATTAGGAGATAAAGCGCGACAAAGATTTATTTTTGGCTGGGGGGATTCGGGCGGAAACCGCGTATACGACGGGTACGGTAAAGATATCTCGGTCACCGATAGCTTGTGGATTATTGCATTTGGCATCAACGGTGCAGTCGGTTTAGTTAGTTTATTTGCTTCATTTTTACTTCCTGTTGTCGTCTTTGCGTTCAAGTATCCCGCCAGAACCTGGTCTCATCCGAAAGTAGCGCCCGCTGCGGCCCTGGGAGTAGCCGTAACTATGTATATGTTTGACTGTGTTTTGAACGCTATGGCTAACCCGATTTTTGCGGTCATTGCTGGAGGAATATCGGGTCTGGCTTTAAAAGCTCCAGAAAGTCTGAAGGCCAAGAAAACCATTTCGCCTTCGCCACCAAGAAGACAGTCGCTGGTTCACCAAAAATCAGGATGATTTTCAAGCTTTGAGCGCGCTCAAAGCTTGAAAATATATTGCATTCTCTAGATACAAAAATTTAAGAATCTACTATGTTTGTATTAAATCTAGTTGGGAAGTTGCAATCTCTTTCTCAGTTGGCTGAAAATTAATGTAATAAAATAAAATATCGACATTAATTGGCAAGGTTTCAAACATTAGCACCGGATTGTGTTTTGATTAAAACTGTGTTGCGAGTTGTAAACCAAATTAGCTTTATACACTTTTTCCTAAAAGCAGCAGATTCTTTACACAATCTTTAAACATTCTGACTGGACAGGTAGGGTGTAGGGCGATATACTAAAAAAAGTATATTCACACCCACGCCCAAGTAGTGAAAACACTCTTGCTGTATTGTGGGTTTATGGTTTGAGTTGTAGTTGAATATCAAGGCTAGATGGGAATAAAAAAATGAAAACAGTTAATTTATTGAATGTAGCGATAGATAACTTTACAATTACAGAGTTGTTTGAAAAACTAGATGACGAAGGTGGTGTCGTATTTACACCCAATGTAGACCACTTAATTAAGTTGCAATATGACCGCGACTTTTATGAAGCTTACAATACATCTAGTTATAGAGTCTGCGACAGTCAAATCTTGATGTATGCCTCAAAATTTTTGGGTACTCCTATCAAGGAAAAGATTTCGGGTTCTGACTTGTTTCCGGCATTTTATATGTATCACAAGGATAACGAGGACGTTAAAATATTTTTGCTAGGAGCGGCTGAAGGAATTGCCAGGAAAGCTCAGGAAAAAATCAATCAAAAAATTGGTAGAGAAATAGTTGTTGAAGCACTTTCTCCTTCTTTTGGCTTTGAAAAAAATGAGGAGGAGTGTGAAGCAATAATTGACACGATCAATAAATCAGGAGCTACAGTTCTGGCGATAGGAGTGGGAGCGCCGAAGCAAGAGAAGTGGCTGGTTAAATACAGGAGTAAATTCACACACGTGAAAGTTTTCTTGGCCGTAGGTGCAACCATTGATTTTGAAGCTGGTTGCAAAGCAAGATCTCCGAAATGGATGAGCGAAGTCGGCATCGAATGGGCGTACCGACTGTTAAGCGAACCGAGAAGGTTGTGGAGAAGATATTTGATAGAAGGTCTGCCGTTTTTCCGCTTGATCGTAGAACAAAAATTAGGGTTTTATAAAATGCCTTTTGTTGACAGTTAAACCACGAAGCTAGAAGGGAAGGCGCTTGGGAAACACTCTTATTTACAAATCAATAACGTCAATGAATCTGAGTGTGATATCCGGCGTTTGAATTGAGTCCTGATAGATGGAATCTGTGGAAAGTGCGATCGCACTTTCTGCCAATAATATTCATTTTTGGTTTCAGGTGCAGGTAAAATCGGAAAGAAACCTTTGTTGCAAATCCCTAACTCGGGATTTAAATCATGAATCTGCCTTCTTTCTTGTGGTTGTGGAAAATAGCGGCGTGGTCAATGGGTGTGGCGCTTTTGGCTTACCTGTTGTTGGCCGTTACTGGAACGTGGATGTTTGCCGCCCGCAGCACGAAACAGCCACGCCCAAAATGGCTGCGTCCCTTTCATTTGGGGACTGGTGCGGGGATGGCGACTCTGGTAATTTTACTGCTCTTAATTGGCGTAGTCGGTACGCTCGGATACTATGGCAATTTGGGTCACTCAGCTCATTTACCGGCGGGGTTGGCTGTGGTGGCGTTGGTGTTGGTTTCTGTAGGAAGCGGGCTGCAAATTGGCCCTAAACATCCTTGGGCGCGTCCGCTACACATTGGCACTAATTTGGCTTTGTGTGGGGGATTTGTTATTGTGTTGCTCACAGGATGGACGATTGTACAAAAGTATTTACCGAAAGTTTAACGTTTGATTGTTCGGACTTCAGTCCTCTGATAAGAGATGCGGACTGAAGTCCTCACTACGAACCTGAGATGCGGACTGAAGTCCTCACTACGAACCTGCTACTTTAGCTATGAAATCTAAGATATGTTGAGCGGTAATCTGTGGTTTTTCTAAGTGGGGAACGTGTCCGCAATCCGGTATCCAAATTAGTTGGGAATTTGCGATCGCACTTTTAAATTTTTCTGCATCCGCAGTCCCTAATATTCTATCTTGTTTTCCCCACAAAATCAGCGTCTGCTGCTGAATTTGCGATAGTTTTTGCCCAAAACCGCCGTAACCTCCACTTTTGGTAAATGCAATTAAAGCTTGATTCCAGTTGGGCATTTCTAAGTGCAAAGCCGCGCAGGTTTGTGCGTCAACAGAAG
Organism: Microcoleus sp. PH2017_35_SFW_U_B; assembly: GCF_020737865.1. Taxonomy (NCBI): domain Bacteria; kingdom Bacillati; phylum Cyanobacteriota; class Cyanophyceae; order Oscillatoriales; family Microcoleaceae; genus Microcoleus; species Microcoleus sp. PH2017_35_SFW_U_B. The sequence continues at coordinate 56,978 of NZ_JAEQDE010000023.1, read as the reverse complement.
CCAAAGTTTTGTCGAAATAAGCATTGACGCTAATTTTTTGGCGAATTATTGGGTTGCGTAAAAATGAAGTTGCTAGATATCCTAAAGGAGGGATTAAAAATTTTCCTTTATTAGATGTTACCGCAAAACCAGCACTGTCTATTAACACTAATTTTTTGACGGCTTCGGGATGATTGAGAGTGAAATCTATTGCTGCGGCACCTCCCATCGACGCGCCAACTAAGATTACAGGCTGCGAAATAAGGGTTTTCCAGAAATAGTAGAGGTGACTTCCAATCGCTTTTTGACTGAATGGCAAATCCGCGGCTCTTTCTGTAAAGCCAAAACCCAACAAATCAACCGCCCAAGTCTCATTTTTTTCGGCAAGCAGCGGCAACAGGCGGCGGTATTCAAATACGGAACTGTCGAAGCCGTGAATTAACAAAATGGGGGTGTTTCCGCTGCCTTGGCGCGCGTAGGTTGTGGCAATTGGCTGCTGGTTGAGACTCGTTGTAATTGCCTCTACTTGAATGCTTTTAGCTAAGGCAATTGAGGTAGATTCTGTGAGTTGTGCGATCGACTTTGGGAGAAAACTTGCTGGCATAATTCTTGATAAAGTGTGAATCGGTAGGGCCGATGCCTCCGCGATCGCCCCTTCCCCTCAAATATTTAAGTATATATGCTCGATCGCCTCCTACTTGAGGATTTAGGGCGATCGACCTCTGAAACCAGGATCTATATTTAGTCTCGTGGTGTCTCGGCTAAGGCTGAGTTGGTTAACTATATGTTAAAATATTTGAGAATAGTTGCTAATAATTCCTTTTTAATCTACTATGCTTAAGAGCAGTAGATATTGCTTCGTGGGGGTTAAAGCGCACATTGGCATCTAACGCAAGAGAGATTAAAACTACGAACTCGCCAAAAAATCGTCTTTCTGGGCTGGTTGGATGGCTGCGTCCGAAATATTAACAGGGAAAGAGTTCGCTGAAACTGGAAATTTAGCGATGTATACCATTGTGCGCTGCCAGTATTGAGAATTAATCTCAAGTCTGGTGCACAAGCAAGCCAAAGCAAAAAGTTACTAAAATCGATCGACAACCAGAAAAGATGAAAGAAAACACCCAAGAATACAGCCAACAAAACGAACAGCTAAACCCCAGACAGTTCGGGGCTTTTACCTTTTACGGCGAGACACCAGAAGTCTCTCAAACCGCAGAGGATAGCACAGAAATTCAGCCAGACTCAGCTCAAGGTAAATCATTCCCGCTAGCAATGGCAAGCGTTGGCGACAAGCTGCGGATAGTCAAACTCAAAGGTTCAGAAGGCACTGTGCGACGCCTCATCGGCATGGGATTAGTCCCCGGCATAGAAGTTCAAATAGTCAGCAATTCTGGGGGCTCGGTGATTGTGGGAATTGGCGACAACCGCATTGGTTTGGGGGCGGGTATGGCACAAAAAATTATGTGTACGAATTAACGGAATTAGCGGAATTGGAAATTGGGAATTGGGAATTGGGAATTGGGCATTGGGCATTGGACATGAAAAAAAGTTATTAAGCTGTTGCTTATTTAAACTGCAATATTCGGGGCGGTACTGCGAATCCACCCCGCAAGAGTTTGATTATTTCTTGACATACAGTTTAAATGCCACAACAGCTTACCAATGAACAATGACCAATGCACTTAATTACCAATTACCAATTACCAAGAAGAATGGGTTTAAAACCTCCTCGTTTTAGGGGGAAATAAAACAAAATTATTTACTGTTTCAATCCTCTTCCTTTTATGGAGAGGTAGCCCTCAAGCGGTCAACTGTCAACTGTCAACTGTCAACTGTCAACTGTCAACTGTCAACTGTCAACTGTTAACTGTTAACTGAATAACTAGCCATTACAATAGAAAAAAATGAACGATAAAAAACAACTGCGAGATTTAGCTGTTGGCAGCATCGGCCGAGTAGTTGGCTATGAGAAAACAGCCCGCGGTTACAAAAGTAAATTGTTAGCAATGGGATTGACGCCGGGAACAGAATTTACTGTTACCCGCCACGCACCCCTAGGAGATCCCGTAGAAATCCTAGTGCGGGGTTTCAAACTCAGTTTGCGGAAAGATGAAGCCAATATCTTATTTGTACAGGAAGTAGAAGAATGACTAAGCAAATCATTGGATTGGTGGGCAACCCCAACTGTGGAAAAACTACTTTATTTAATGCGTTGACAGGTGCTAACCAGCGAGTCGGTAATTGGCCGGGAGTAACAGTTGAACGCAAAGAGGGAAAATACCCTCACGACGGTTTTGTAATTACTATTGTTGACTTGCCGGGAGTTTATTCTATCGATGCCGAAGATGGAGATACCGGACTCGATGAATTGGTAGCGCGAGATTATTTGCTATCTGGCGAAGCTGATGTGATTGTGAATATTGTTGATGCTTCCAACTTAGAACGAAATTTGTATCTCACAACGCAAATTTTAGAGATGCGCGTGCCGATGATAGTCGCGCTAAACATGATGGATGTTGCCAAGGAACGAGACATCCGAATTAATGTTAGCAAACTCGCAGAACGCCTCGGCTGTATGGTAGTGCCGATGAGTGCTACGTCAAATGACGGGGTGCCTTTGTTGCGCGATGCTGTGAATAAGGCGCTGGTTAAGCCGATCGTACCATCTGCCTGTGTAGCTTATCCGGCTGTCATCGAAGATGCGATCGCCCAACTAATCCCGCATATCCAACAGCATAGCCCCAACCGCAGTATAGATGCCCGCTGGACAGCCCTGAAACTCCTAGAATACCAGGATGAAGTCGCCCCGGAACTCGCCAATACAGAGTTAGAAAAAATAGTCGTCCCGCACCGCCGCCGAGTCCACGAAACCCTCGATGACGACTTAGATATTATCATTGCCGACAGCCGCTACACCTTCATCCGCACCCTGACTCAAGGCGTCGCCGAATCTTCTAGAGAAGTCAAAGCCAATCTTTCCGATAAAATCGACCAAATTGTGCTCAACCGCTGGTTAGGCATTCCCGTATTCTTGATGGTGATGTACTTAATGTTCACCATTTCGATTAACGTTGGGGGAGTGTTTATCGACTTCTTTGACCAATTCTTCGGGACAATTTTTGTAGATGGTTTCGGCGCCCTTTTAGAAACTATCAAAGCCCCTGGATGGTCGATCGGACTGCTGGCAAAAGGTGCTGGTGGGGGGATTCAAACTACATCTACTTTTATTCCCCAAATTGGGATGATGTTTTTGTGTTTGTCAGCCCTCGAAGACTGCGGCTACATGGCACGGGCAGCTTTTGTGATGGACAGATTAATGCGATTTGTCGGACTTCCCGGCAAATCCTTTGTACCGATGATGATCGGTTTTGGGTGCAATATTCCCGGAATCATGGCGACGCGGACATTAGAAAATAAGCGCGATCGCACGATGACGATTATGATGAATCCATTCATGTCTTGTAGTGCCAGATTAGCAGTTTACGCCCTGTTTTGCGGCGCATTCTTCCAAGTCGGCGGTCAAAACATGGTGTTGGGGCTTTACCTGTTAGGCATTTTAGCAGCAGTTCTCACCGGGCTAATCTTAAAAAACACCATCCTGCAAGGAGAAGCTGCACCGTTTGTGATGGAACTGCCGCCCTACCACATTCCTAAGCTTAAAGGCGTGCTGCTGCGGACTTGGGACAGATTGCAGGCTTTTATCAAAAAGGCCGGAATTGCGATCGTAATTATGGTCGTTATACTAGGATTTATGGGTTCAGTCGGCACCGATGGTTCCTTCGGCAAAGACAACAGCAAAGACTCAATTCTTAGCGCCGTCGGCCGCGCGGCAACACCTGTATTTACACCAATGGGAATCACCCAAGAAAACTGGCCCGCCACCGTCGGTTTACTAACAGGAGTATTTGCCAAAGAAGTCATGGTTGGAACCTTAGATTCCTTATACACTCAACTAGCAGACGAACAAAAAGCAGCAGGTGGAGAACCGGAGAAAGAAGAAGAATTTAGCTTCTGGGGAAATATCGGCAAAGCATTTTTTAGCATCCCAGAAAATCTCACAAAACTTCCCGGTCAAATTTTCGATCCCCTCGGCTTAAGTTCTGCCAATATTACAGACCAAAAATCAGCAGCAGAAGCGCAAGGTATTTCTGGTAACACCTACGGACAAATGTCCCAGCGGTTCGGTTCTGATAAAGCCGCCTTTGCTTATTTGGTATTCGTATTACTGTACTTTCCCTGCGTCTCTGCAACGGCCGCACTTTACCGCGAAACTAACTTGGGGTGGACTGTATTCGCAGGTCTATGGACTACTGGTGTCGCCTATTTTACAGCAGTTGGATACTATCAAATAGCCACATTTTCAGAGCATCCAGACTCATCTCTGGTTTGCATTGTCAGACTAATCATAGCGATGGGCTTGACTCTTGTGGCATTAAAACTGGCTGGTGGAAAACGAGCAAAGCGACGGGAAGCAATCAGTAGTTAGTCGTTATTAGTTATTAGTTATTAGTTATTCATAGCAGCCAGCAAATAACCAGTAACTAATAAGCATTAACCAATAACAGCGTTCATCTGCGTTTAAGAATCAAACAAAGGAGAAAAACCATGATTTTAAGCGACATCCAAAAATTTATTGCTGACAACAAAAGAGCCTCCATCGCGGATCTAAAAATTCACTTCCGCATGGATGGTGATGCTTTGCGCGGAATGTTAAATCGCCTAATTCGCAAAGGCAGAATCAGTAAAATGGCAGAAGCTAAAAAGTGTGGTGGATGTCACAGTTGCGCCGACGATGCCACCGAGATTTATGTATGGGTAAATCCGGGCGAGTCGGTGTCAGCAAAAGATCCGGTTTCTGCAACTTGCCATTAAGAAATCAGGAGACGGCAGTGCCGTGTCCCTACCGTGATTAATTGTAGGGAAACGGCACTGCCGTCTCCTCGCTTGTCACCTGACGGCGCAGCCGGAATTGATATAACGCAGATCCGGAGGCTCTGCCTGGGAACCAGTTAACCAGTTAAAATTATACAATTTGGTATATGATTTTATTAAACATCTGAATATATGTTCAATGATGATAATCATTCTAAAATCTCAAAAGGATACTGAATAATGACTCAAACTCCTTCCCTCAAAACGCTACAAACTAAGATTGGCGGAATGGACTGCGGCAACTGCGCCAAAACAGTAGCAGCAGGCTTGCAAAAACTGCCCGGACTTACCGAAGTCAATGTAGTTTTTGCAACAGAAAGTTTGCGGTTAAATTACGATCCTCAACAAGTAACAGAAAAAGCTATTTTCGATCGCATTCAAACTTTAGGCTACACGATCGAACAGACTACCACAGCAATACCATCATCGGAGAATTCCGGTTGTTCGCACGAACATGAACACCATCATCACCAGCATTCAACAGTCCAGAAAACTCAAAAGACAAATCCCACTAACTGGGAATTCTGGATTCGCAATCGCCGGGGACAGACTGTAATTTTAGCAGGCTTGGGATTAGTTCTGGGATTGCTAACTCAGTATTTAGGAATCGCAATTTGGCTGTCGCGCGGTTTTTATGGTATCGGTATTATTGTAGCCGGATTTGCGATCGCCCGCGCGGGCCTCATGGAGTTGCGATTGCGCCGCGCCGACATGAATTTGTTGATGACAATTTCGGTAATTGGGGCGGTGGCTTTAGGCGATTGGTTTGAAGCGGCGTTAGTTGTATTCCTGTTTAGTCTGGGAACAACTTTGCAAACTTTCACTTTCAGCCGCACTCGCCATGCTATTGCTAGTTTGATGGACATAACACCACCGACTGCAACTGTCAAGCGCGACAATAACGATGAAGTGACGGTGCGGGTTGAGGAAATTCAAATTGGAGAAATTCTGACAATTCGTCCCGGGCAAAGGGTAGCATTAGATGGGATAGTTGTATCGGGGAATTCGGCGATCGACCAATCGCCAATTACGGGTGAATCTATCCCTGAAGATAAGGAAACGGGCGATCGGGTTTTTGCCGGAACTTTAAATCAAACTGGCTTTTTGGAAGTCAAAGTTACCCACACTGCGAATGATACCACGGTTGCGAAAATTGTGCACTTAGTCGAGTCAGCGCAATCGAGCCGCGCCCCAACTCAGCAGTGGGTGGACAAATTTGCAGAGATTTATACTCCTATTGTGATTGTAAGTGCGATCGCCCTTACACTAATTCCGCCCTTAATTTTTGGTCAACCGTTCAGCGTCTGGTGTTACCGCGCCCTGGTAATGTTAGTCATAGCCTGTCCCTGCGCCTTAGTAATTTCCACTCCGGTTTCCATTGTCAGCGCCATCGGTGCAGCCACCAGTCAAGGCGTGTTATTTAAGGGCGGAAACGGCTTAGAAAATGCTGGAAAAATCAAGAGTCTGGCTTTTGATAAAACCGGAACTTTGACTGAAGGTAAACCCGTTGTGCAAAAGGTTTACGACTTGGGAGAATTGAGCGCCAGCACGGTATTGTTAATTGCAGCTTCTTTGGAACAAAAATCGGAACATCCTTTAGCTAAGGCAATTATTACCAAAGCGAAGGAAGCAGGAATCGAGTTAGAAACTCCCGAAAATTTTACGGCTTATCCGGGTAAAGGAATTGCTGCTAATTTTGCAAACAACCTCTATTTTGTCGGAAATCGCCGCTTATTTGCCGACCAAAATATCGAACTGTCACAATCAGCAGTATCTCTGCTAGATGATATCGAGAAATTAGGGCAAACTCCCGTTTTAGTCGGCAGCAGCCGCGGTTTGTTGGGAGTGATTGCTTTGGCTGACGGCTTGCGACTGGAAGCTGCCGAAGCCCTACATTTGCTCAAACAGATGGGTTTGAACAATCTGGTGATGCTGACGGGCGATCGCACTTTTGTAGCTCAGCAAATAGCCCAACAACTCAACCTATCTGAGTATAAAGCAGAATTGCTACCAGAAAACAAATTGCAACAGATTCAAGAATTGCGAAAATTTGGGGCTGTAGGAATGGTGGGCGACGGCATTAATGATGCCCCCGCTTTAGCAGCCGCCGATATCAGCTTTGCAGTTGGCGGCATTGATATTGCACTAGAAACCGCTGATGTAGTGCTAGTTGGTAGCGACTTAAGAAAACTCGCCTATGCAGTCGATTTGAGCCGCCGTACTGTAGCCGTAATTCAGCAGAATGTAATTTTTTCCTTAGTCACAAAAGCGCTATTTTTGTTATTGGGAACTTTTGGATTTGTCGGGTTAGCAATTGCAGTGGTGGCAGATACTGGAACATCTTTAATTGTCACAGCAAATGGAATGCGACTGTTTCGCTCCAAGTTGAATTAGATAGGTAGGGTGCGCCAGTCGAGATATTTGCGATGAATCAAAAGCTAGTTTCTGACGCACCCTACAGATTAACTAATCTTAAATTCAGAAATCCGTATTAACTACCACACAAACAAGTGGCTTCTCTGATTCGGGATTTAATCGGCAAATAAATCACAAACTCTGCTCCCTCACCTATTTCCGAATTCACTTCTATTTTACCGTGATGCTTCTCGATAATCTGGTAAGAAATCGACAACCCTAAACCAGTCCCTTTACCCACAGGTTTAGTCGTAAAAAATGGGTCAAATAACCGATTAATCGTATCAGGGTCAATTCCATTACCGTTATCTCTAATTCTTATCACCACTTCATTTACTCCTGCCATTTCTGTGATAATTTCAATCTCCTTGTTTCGCAGATTTGGATTGCTCAACAGTGCATCAGCAGCATTGGATGCGATATTCATAAATACCTGGTTTAATTGCGATGGATAGCATTCTACTAAGGGCAATTTTCCGTATTTTTTAATGACTTTAATGGCTGTTTTAATCTTGCTGTTTAAAATTAACAGAGTGCTCTCAATTCCTTCATGAATATCGACTGGTTTCACTTCAGCTTCATCCAACCTAGAGAAGTTCCGTAGCGACAAAACAATTTGCTGAATGCGCTCGGTTCCCATTTTCATAGAAGATAGCAACTTAGATAAATCTTCTGATAAAAAGTCGAGTTCAATTTCTTCTATGCAGTCTTGAATCGGCGCTGTTGCATTCGGATATTCCTGCTGATAAAGTGTGAGAAGTTTGAGCAAATCTGTGGTGTATTGATTGGCGTGACAGAGGTTGCCATAAATAAAGTTAACTGGGTTGTTTATTTCGTGCGCGATACCAGCCATCATCAATCCCAAACTGGACATTTTTTCGGCTTGAATTAGTTGAGATTGGGCATTTTTTAAATCGTGAAGCGTTTGTCTCAGTTGGTGCAATTGTAGATTGAGTTTACCATCCCGCTTTTCTACTTGTTCTATCATACAGTTGAAAGCTTCTGCAAGTTGACCTAATTCATAGCCGGAAGGAATGGGTACTTTATCAGAAAAATATTCATTGCTTGCCATCCAATTCACATTTTGAGTTAAATCAAGGATTGGTTTTCCGATGATTCGGCTAACTACACCACCAACAATCGCGGCTAGAATTACTCCTGCCCAAAAGAAACTATCAAGCCTGTTAGATAAGGTTAATTGCGTCTGCTGCATTGTTGCCATTGGGCTAAACACTGCTAGATTTATGCTGTCGCCTATGTCTGACATTTCTACCGTTTTCATGATGTAAGATTGGCGCTCAATATCGATTTTCGTGGTCGATGTGTGTAGTGCAGGTACTTGCCAAGATTTTGAGCGAATTTCGGGAAAATTAGTAGCAATTAATTCACCGGATTTGAAGATGGCAAAGTAATTTATATTGTTAGTATCAATGTTGATTTGCTGCAATTGTTCGTCTGTCACTAAGTAACCGACGAGTACAGCACCAATTATCGTATTATTGTTTCTAATTGGTGCAAATCCTACTAGCAATGCTTGCGGTTTGCCATCAATACTGACGAAATTTGACTTTTCTAAGCCTTTAAGTGCTGAATTTATCGCTGCGCTATTGATCAAGTTCTTGCCTGTGAGCCACTCTTCTCGCAACTCTGCTACCATTTCGCCGCGCGCGTCTACTACCTTGACTAAATCCAATTTAAAAGTGGTTTGTAGAGATAATATATCTTGACGCAAGATGTCTGTGTCTTTTTGTTCTACTGCACGAATAACTTCTGGTTCTTCTGATAATAATTTGGCTTGTTTTGTCAATTGAGTCGATCGACCTTTGAAGTCTCGCACGGCTAAAGCTGCTTGATTTTCAACTTGATCGCGCACTCCTTTTTCGAGAGTGTTGGCAAATCCAATTTTGACTGTGTGTATCACTAACAACAATAGAGTGACGGATACACCTAGAAATGGCACAATAATTTTGAGGCTTAGCGGTACTCGAAAACGGCGGGCTTTTGGTTGAGCTGTTGTCGGGTTCGTAGGCGCAAGCCGGGGCGTAGCCATCGCACTTTTTGAATTTTTCACAAGTAGTTATTGAAAATAAGACTCATTAATATATGATAATACATTAACCATAAATTGTAATTTATATCAAATCCGGTAGCATAGGAATTATTAACCGAAATTAGGAGACGGCACTGCCGTCTCCCTACAATTAATCGGGGTAGGGACACGGCACTGCCGTCTCCTCTATATCATTCCGGTGTAAGCGGAATTGATATTATTTATTTATATCAATAGTGGCGATCGATCATCTAGAACTTCAAGTCTAAAATCGGTTGGCGACTATGTATAGATAGCCAAAAATTCAGTATTTTTTCCCCGACTTCTTCCGGATAGAAGTGATGAAAAAAATGCCGCCCGTCTGGACATTCCCAAAAGCGATCGCCTTTTTTGAGAAATTTTGACCAGCGGCGCATGACAATAGGAGATACCACAAAATCCGTTTTGCTACTACATATCAACAAAGGTACTTCTACACCTTTATCGCTAGAATTAATCACCCTAAATAAAGAGTGAGGACAGGGAGAACAGGCTAAGTCATCCTCAAAATATGGTATAAATTTTTGATTGATACTTTGATTTTGGAATCCCAGCATATCGCCAACCATTTGACTTAAAACTTGTTTGCCACTCCAGGGAAAAGCTGAAAGATGCGTGTAGTAATGTGCTTGCCAATTAATCGCAGATGGCACACCCACACCTAAAAGTCCCAAAGAACTTACTTTGTGAGGATAGCGACGGGCATACATTAAACCAACTAATCCACTGGTACTGTGGCCTAGGAGGTGAATTGGGCGATCGCGCATTGTTAAAAAGTCGTGCAAAAGCTCAACAGCCATATCCAAAGAACAACCTTCGTCTTCAGTTTGTTCATATTCCCATATTTGCACGGGGACAGAATGATTTAAATAGGCAAGTAGAGAGCGATCGAACCAATGTAAACTCGGACTTACACTTAACCAAAGTACGTCATCTGAACTGAATTTCATCAATTTTAAGTTAGATATAAAGTTATTTAGAACTTAGTAGACATAACGTTAAAATGTAGCGTGGGCATTGCCCACTTACCCTGAATAAATATGTAGATGGAGATAGCAAGTCTGGATGTTTTGGCACAAACAAAACTTATTTCTTTGAACCGCAGAGGACGCAGAGGACGCAAGAGATGCTCATAGGTTAGCTGGTTGTGGGGCGGGTTCAGAGTATCCGCCCCAAAAATACAGGTATTTTGCAGTTTACCAAACTGCCCTACCGTTAATCCTATATCCCAAATTCTTTTTTGAGTTGAGATACCCAAGCTTTGACGCGCGCTTCCGTCATTTCAGATTGGTTGTCTTCATCAATAGCAAGACCCAAAAACTTGCCATCAACCACGGCCTTAGATTCATTAAAATCATAGCCATCTGTCGGCCAATAGCCAACAGTTTCACCGCCCTGTTCCGATATTTTTTCAGCCAAAATCCCCATTGCATCCATGAAATTATCCGGGTAACCTTCTTGGTCGCCAGTTCCCAAATAAGCTACTTTTTTGCCGCTAAAATCAATATTTTCAATTTCAGGTAAAAAACCTTCCCAGTCGCTTTGTAGTTCGCCGATATTCCAAGTCGGACAAGCGATAATCAGACATTCGTATTCGGCGAAATCATCATTTTCAGCGCGACCGATGTCATGCAAAGTTACGATATCGCCGCCAAATTCATCTCGAATAATTTCAGCTACAGACTCGGTTTTGCCAGTTGTAGTTCCGTAGAAAAGACCAATTGCTTTTGACATTTTTACTCCGAATGTGAAATTTGATAGTGCTTGAGATTTCTGATTTTTGAGTCAGAACTTGGCATTTCTTGCCTGCAATTCAGACAAAACCAGTAAACGCGATTGTGGTTAATCTGAGAAATTAGGGAGTCAAGGCAGCAAGGACACTGTTTTTTCATCTACTTAAAGTTGAAAATTCATCAACCAAGCTGAATCACTCATATCGGGGTCTGGTTCGCAGTCAATTAGTAACAAATTCAGTGTCGTTGTTACTTTTAGACTGCGCGGGATGCCGGCGGGTACAAACACAAATACTCCCGGTGTTAAAGTGACTGTTCGATCGCACACCGTGAGAGTTCCTACTCCTTCTAAGATGGCTATGGTGACATCTTTGGAGCGATCGAGGTCGGGTATTTCGGAATTTTGACCCAAACTCATCAGTTTTTGGCTGTCGGCAGGTTGCCCCTCGCTGATTCGCGAGGCTGACGCGGAAACTATTGCTGCTGTCACGGTGATTGACCTCCAGGTACTGTTAACTTCCGGTACTTATTGCAATTTATATTCAATAAGCTACCATGCAATTCCTGTAAAATATCAATAATTTAATATTAAGATTTGTAACAGAAAGCTGGCTATATGGGCTATAGTGGAAGAGAATACAGCCTTAAATTTAGACAGAGCGGTGGTTTTGGGCGATGTAGCGGGAATGGGCGATCGGTAAAATTACAAAATAATTGCAAATAATATGCAATTGTGCCTAAAAAAAATGGGGCGGGTTGTAGAGGGATTTGGTCGATCGCACAAATCTCTCTACAACCCGCCCCCTAATCACAACAGTCAACTATCAACAATTAACCGACTAATTCTTCGCCCCTACCCCAACATACATAATCGATCTATCCTCATTAATTTTGATTTTAAACAACCCAGACTTTTTGTAATCCACATAGTTAGCGATATTAGAGATTAGCACTTGAGAAACTTGTTGGAAACTTGCCGGAGAAGGAAATAGTTGCTTTCCACTTGTAAGATTTTCCCAAAAACCGTGCATCTCGCCTAAAACAGCCCCCATTTCTCCAAACATATCAAAACCTTTAATTTCAATCTTGTCGAAACCCGTATCCCGCATTACCGCAGACAGTTCCTCCGGGGTAATAAACTTTTCCCAATCGTGAACGCCTCGTTTAATTTCCTGCAAGGTATTTTCCATCAGTCCAATCATCACAATTTGCGAGGAAAAAGTTCGGTTGATTGTATCGAAAAAGAACACTCCCCCGGGCTTAAGAATTCTGTGAACCTCTGACACAACTTGTTTGTAATCGGCAACGTGTTCTAAAACATCCACGCAGATTACTACATCGAAGGTATTGTCCGTGTAGGGCATATTTTCGGCAAAGCCTTGTCTGTAGTCTATCTCGAAACCGCTAGTAACTGCGTGATTCTGGGCTGCTACAATACATTTGTGCGATCGATCTATTCCCGAAACCACAGCGCCCCTCTCGGCCATAAACTCGCAGGAAAAACCGCCGCCGCACCCAACATCTAAGGTTTTCAGCCCTCGCCAATTGGTCGCGTGTCTGTCGAAAAACTCAAATCTGGGTTTGTTTAGATGGTAGAGAGCATAGATTTTAGCATTTTCGTCCCACCAATTATCAGCATTTTCATCGTAAAATTCTAAATCGTTTTTTACTTCTGTTTTCTGCACGATTTTTTTAGTCCTGATTAGTGGAAGCTCTAGCAGCAGTTGTCAATCGCCACAGTTTTTTATTATAATAGTTTTGGCATAAAATTCAATCTGATGGATCGCGTTTCTATTATCATCCCAACCCTGAATGAAGCGACTTGTCTAGAACGTACCCTCCGCCAACTCAGCATTCTCAATCCTCCGGCTTGGGAGGTTTTGGTGGTAGACGGCGGCAGTCAAGATGAAACAGTGGCGATCGCCCTTACTTCCACAACCCGTGTTATTTTTAGCAGTATGCCGGGCCGTTCCGTGCAAATGAATTTAGGTGCCAAAACCGCCACAGGCGAAATTTTGTGCTTCCTCCACGCCGATACTCTAGTTCCCGACGACATCGTAACAGTCATCCAAAACACATTATCCGATGCCGAAATTGTCGGGGGCGGGTTTATCTCCCTGATGGCTGGTTCGCAGCACACAAGATGGGGTGTTTCGCTGCACAATTACCTTAAAACTTACTACGCGCCGCTGTTATTTCGACCTCATTTGTTTGTTAAAGGATTGCGCCTGCTGTTTGGGGATCAAGTTATTTTTTGCCGGCGTACAGATTTTTGGGAATGTGATGGTTTCGATGCCGCACTGCCAATTATGGAGGAGGCAGATTTGTGTTTAAAGTTAGTGCGACGTGGTAAAATTAAGTTGGTTAATCGAATAGTGCAAAGTAGCGATCGCCGAGTGGCGCATTGGGGCGAATTGAAAGCAACTGCCATCTATCTTGCGATCGGTTTTTTGTGGGGGTTTGGCGTTTCAGCGAAGTATCTCAAGCAGTTTTATGAAGACATCCGCTGAAACACAAAATCTGATTAAATTCCCAGAATGTACTGGCTGTATTTTTTGGGCAAAACTTTCTGCAACAGGTAAATAATCGCCAAACAACCGCACAAAGTCCCTGTCACTAAAAAGCTGAGCTTCAGTAGCGGATGTACGGGATCGATAAATTTATAAAACACTAACAATACATATTGCACGACAGTTGAATCCAGCAGATATATCGGGAATGAATACGCAGCCAAGAGTTTGACTAACCCCGAAACTCTACTGGGAAGTGCGATATTTTTAGAAAATGCGAGGATCGACAAGACGAACAAAATTGCGTATCCTTGGGCAGATAGTTTAAAAAACGAGCGGAAAAACCATCCCTCCGCCGTAACTCCGCTGAGCAGGTAATATTCCCAAATACTCGCTAGATAAAAGAGGACTGTTGCTCCTAAAACTAGCATTTTTCTGCGTTCGAGAACTGGTTGAATTTTGTCATAGGCTGCGCCCAAAAATAGACCTGTTGAAAATGGTAAAATCCAACTAAAAATCCAGCGCTCCATCAAAGGTAGAGGTATTGATATGTATTTGAGAGCGCTCAAGTAAAAGAATATGGTAAAAATTGTTTGAATTGTTAAACCCAATCCCAAAACTTTGATGGGTTCTAAAAATCGTGATTTCACTAGCAGCCACCACCAACCGTAGCATTGAATAATTACAACGATGAAATAATAGGGAGGCATCACGGAGCCTGTCAGAATATTTCTGAGCAATGACAGTAAATCTATTTTTTGGAGTGAGTTCCAATTATTTAAGATGTACAAAGTTACTGACCAAAACAGGTAGGGTGGTATAATTCTTGACAGTCTTTTTTTGACTACCTGTCCGGGATTATTTTGATTGTCGAGTTTGTTAGTGAGGAAAAAACCGCTGAGGAGTAAAAAAGCTGGTACGCAGAACAGTTGAAATGTATCGATGGAGACAAACAAAATTCGGCGATCGCGAAATGCCGCAAACCCAGCATGAGTAATCACAACACTGACTATGGCTAAAGCTCGGATCGAGTCAAATTCCGCAAACCGATTAGAAGCTTTTTGCATGATAAAAAGTAGATTGCAAAAATTATGGTCAAATCAGAATTTTTCTGCCTGATGGATTTTCACCATAGCAAAAAATGGTATATTTGCTCCTATCTTCACAAAAATTATCAATATTCAAACAAGTCTTGCTATAGCAGTGGACAGTGGACAGTTGACAGTTGACAGTTGCACAGTACGGGAATCAAAGCATTTATGCTTAACGGGTATCGGCTCTATTCATGAGGTTATTTATCTGCTCCCCGCCCAGTAAGGATGCTGGGCCATTTCCCTGCCACTCGATCGCGCGATCGCCCGTAAATTCACAAAATTATCGGTAAGTCACACTTTGATTAAAGCAAGTTAACTAACCGTTGTTGTGATGGATGTGCGACGCAGAAACACTATCCAACTGATCTCGCCCATTGCGGATCACGCGCAGCATATCGCTCAGCTTGTGCTCAATATTATCGAGCACTTGGTCAGCATAATCGTCGGCGCCATTTTGAATTTCCTCGCATTCAGCGATCGCCCTGGTTCTCATTTCTTCCAGTTCCTCTTGAGCCTGGTAGCGAATTTGTTCCACTTCCGCCAGCGTCGCCTGCTGAATTGCTTCGCAGTCGAGCAAAACTTGCTGTCGCAACTGATCTGCTTCTATCTTCGCCTGCTGTAGCAGGCCCATATCGTTTAAAAGTTCTGCTGCTCGCTGTTCTGCTGCTTCTATCACTTCTTGAGCGTAGAGTTGGGCTTCTTGGAGCAGTTCGTCTTTGTGTCGGATGACCGTTTCGGCTTCCCCAAAGGCGATCGGCAAATTTAGCCTCACCAAGTCTAACTGATCGAGCAACTGTTCTTCATCCACCAGAGTGCGTCTGGTCATGGGAATGCGCGGGCTGTCGAGAACAATTTCCTCAAGCCGGTTCAATTCCCGCTGGATGTCTACTCCTGCGGTTCTGGTCTCGTCTCCGAAGGCGGCGGTGTTCTGAGGTGATTCGTTCTCAGTGCTGCGTCCGGTAGTGTCGGGTTCGATGCGATTTGGTTCCTGTTGGCGTAACATTTGTAAATATCTAGAGCGACGTGTTTCGGAACAAGATGATCTACGGAGCCACCAAACTTGGCGATTTCTTTAACTACACTACTACTTAAAAAGCTGTACTCGTTAGAAGTTGCCAAAAAAACTGTTTCAATTTCGCCCAGAAGGGTTTTATTGGTGTGGGCCATCTGGAGTTCCATTTCAAAATCCGTTAATACCCGGAGTCCCCGCAGCAGCACTTTGGCTTGTCGAATCTTAGCATAGTTTACTGTCAAACCCTCAAAACTGTCTACTTCTACGTTTGGCAGGTGTTTGGTAGAGCGCAGGATCTGCTCAATCCGTTCTTCTACGGTGAACAGAGGGGTTTTGCTGGGATTTTTGACTACGGTAACAATTATGCGATCGAACAGTTTAGATCCCCGCTCGATAATATCTGCGTGACCGAAGGTAATGGGGTCAAAGCTGCCTGGATAGATTGCAATCACTTGTTTGGCGGGAGAGGGGGGAGAGGGGAGAGGGGGAGACGGGGAGAGGGGAGATGTGGAAAACCTTCCTTTTTCCTTTTTCCTTCTGACTGTCAACTGTCAACTGTCAACTGTCAACTGTCAACTGCCAACTGTCAACTGCCAACTGCCAACTGTCAACTGCCAACTGTCAACTGTCAACTGTCAACTGTCAACTGTCAACTGTCAACTGTCTTCTACTTTTTTAGCGAATGAGCTTTGTAGAAAGTTTCGAGGCTTTGCCTGTCGCCCACAAACCGCCAGTGCCAAGGCTCGTAACTGACGCCTTGGCGATTGTTTTTGGGGAAGGACATTTCAAAGCTGAAAGCGGTGGCATTGGCTTCTAGCCATTTGAATGCTTGGGTATTTTCAAAGCTGGGACTGAGGTTGGTATCCGGGGAGGAACCGTCACCAAGGTCGATCGCATAACCGGTATGATGTTCGCTATAACCTGGAGGAGCGCTGACTTCGGCTCGCTTGCTGGCATTTTGCCTGCGTTCAGCTTTTACATCAAAAAATACGTGTTGTTGGTCGTCTACGGATCGAAAGCCTGATATGGGAGCAAAATATATGCCTGATGCGGCGGCAGCGTTGGCCATTTCCTGATATTTTGCTGCTGCTGAAGTGCGGAGTTTGATGCTACCGTCGGAGGTGACATTTACCAAGTCGGCGGCTGGTGCTTCTGGGTAAGGCAAGTGTCCCAGCAGGTTGTCTGGGGTGGCGGCTTTTGAGTTGGTAGCTGGGCTCGGAGCAGTTCCAGGGGCCAAAGTCGCTGCTGCTGGGTTTTTTTGAGTTGGCTGTGCCCGACTGGTGGCTGGGAAAAAGTTAAAGTTGAGGTGCAGCCAGATGCTGACGCCAAAGGCGACTGCGGCCAATCCTACCAGTTTCCAAATCAGTCCTTTTTTCTTGGACTGACTCCCTCCTGCTTCTAGATATGGGTGGTCTCGTACTGCTTCTGGAATTTCTCGACAGACTAGCGTTATCCAAGCCAGCTCCACTCCTGCACTTCAATAAGGCTCAACGTTACAAATTGTATATCTATCTGGGCGATCGAGCAGCTACATTTGCCATTGAGAATATATGATACCTTCCTGACTTCGCCCCGTCCCATCCGCCAACTCTCGTATCTATAATATTTGGGCGAGATAATCGCCGATGCGAGGCCAAACTGGTTGAGGCTGGTGGCGCTGGTTTATTTTAAGTGTAATTTGTTACTGTTCCACAAAATCTAAGAATATTATCTGCGATCGACACATCAAACATCCGCGCCAATTTTACCAGCACTGATGTCAGTCATTGCGTGTTTAGGGCGATCGGGCATATTCACTTCAGGAATCTGACCGTCTGACTTGAGGTAACGCTGAATAGCTGTCTCGTTGTAGTTCTATAAGGTCGATCGCCACTACTTGTCGATCATCATACGGGCGATCGACCACCATCAAACATTACCAACTTCTGCCAACTCAGCAACATTAGCAGGAATTTCCTCATCCCCTGCATCAACCGCAACTGTTAACTTCAATCCCAGAGCCTTCAGCCAACTAGCCAAACCATAAATAGTCGCAATTCCGTCTCCCGACAACAAAGTATCTAACTTTTCCAAATGCAACTTAGCATCATCAGCCGACATATTTGGTTTTCCCAAACTCTCAAATACATTGCTAAGTGCGAGTTCAAGCAAACCTGCTTCAGGCTCTTCGTCTTCCAAATGCGCTGTTAGATAAGCAGCAGCGTGTATTTTATCCTTGAGGGCTTCAATCAGATAATCTTGATAACTATCGCTCGTTGGCATTTTCGCGTTCTCCATATTCTTTCCAATACTCCTTAGCTCGACGGATATCTTGTTGTTGAGTGCTTTTATCTCCACCGCAGAGGATTAGCACTATTGTTGACCCAACTTGTCCGAAGTACACCCGATACCCAGGCCCAAAGTCAATTTTCAATTCGCAGACTCCTTCCCCAACAGACTTGCTGTTTCCTAAATTCCCCAAGCGAACTCGATCAAGCCTTTGTTCAATTTTAACTACTGCACTCAAATCTCGCAGGGAACTAAGCCACTCTGCGAAAGGATTTCTACCGTCTGGGGTAATATAACGCCGAATTTCCCTCAGTTGTACTTCCATAAATGCGATCGCAACTACTCGCTCATCATCATACGGGCGATCGCCCAAAATCAAACCTTACGAATATTTTCATTTATGGAGCTAAGAAGATTGAATCTACTAATATCCATGAGTATCTAAATATTCTTCAAAAGTCTCGTCTGTTTCATCGCTATCATAGCCAAAAACAGCCTCCCTTGCCGCTCTAACTTCAGCGTCGTCGAAACCATGATTTTTGCGATCGTACACATTTACGTCCCTACAACTTTCCACATCTGATGCCCTTTGCGAGCTAGAGGGTTTCACGGCGCGAACCTTTCCCTTAGACAATTGCTCTAAGATTTTACCTACAGAAACCCGCCAAGGATTCATTTCATTAGCTTGCCTTAGATACTCGATCGCATCTTCAGTTCTGTTTAACTTCGCAGCAGCAAATGCTTCTCCAATCAGAAATATATCTTTTTCTTTTTGCTGTTTTAGTTCCTTAAATACTTGATTTGCCCCCTCAAATTTACCCCCGCCTAAAAAAGAACAACCCATTAAAAACTTAGAAGTGGTTCGATCTACATTTCCTTTGTCATTTAGCGCTTCTTCTAATTTTTTTTCTGCTTCCTCATATCTACCGACCAGCATTAGTCCCAGAGATAAAGTATGAATTAGATAGGAATCCAATCTACGAACTCTGTACTTTTCAATGACTTCAATAGCTTTTTTATGGTCTTGTTTTGTGATGTAAAGTCTTGCCAGCCGTTCAGCAATATAATCTTTTTTCTGCCTTTGCTTTTCCTGAGAACGAGGAAAGGTCAGCGACTGCTCTAAATACTGTTCTGCTAGCTTGCGATAGCGAATAGCTTCTGGTTTATCTAGCTGACCGTAACCGCTCAAAATCCAGTATTGAACAAATGCCGTTTTCCCCAGAGCATACAACTTATCAACACCCTCACAAACACCATTTATTGCTGTTGTGGCAGATTCACCATCCGGTCTGTCTAATTCCCAACATTTATAAAAGTATTGCCACGCATTGTTGGCATTTTCTAAATCTTTGGGAACGTAAGTAACACAATCTTCCTGACAAACATTGCGACGCAATCTCAACGCAAAAACTGCTGTGTCCCACTCATTGACAATCATTTGATAGTAGGCAGAGCCGATATTGTATAGCGACTTGATATATTCATTGCTACAGCGTTTGCGCTCTTTACTTTGCTGTGGATGGGTAGGATCGAGTGATTCCCAAATTTGAAGAGCTTTCTCGAAAGATTCAATTCCTTCTAGACGTTTTTGTTTTGCAAGTTCTAAATTCCGATCTTTCCAATAGGTGTTAGGTAGAACTTCTGCAAGTAAATATCCCTTTCGATAGTGATCTTTGATGCGATTTGGAGCTATTGAGATTGCCCGATCGTAGTATTCTATCGCTCGCTCTGCCTCTTGTCTAAGGTTTCCATCGCGCCTATTTCTAGGTGTTTTTAGCTCGAACGCATTCTGGTAGTGTAAATATGCTAAATTTGCTAAATAAGTAGGATTATTCGGCATTAATTCTACACACCGCTGGCGCAGCATTTCTGATTCACGGCGATACTTACTCTTGCTATTTAAAAATGCGGTCTTTTCTGGTTCTTTTCTAGGAAAATCCTCTGCCGAAACCTCGGCTAATTTTCCGCAGGCAAATCCTATCTCGCTCAAAATTGCAGCATCATTCCATATTTTGCCCTGACTGAGACGCTCTAAGGGGGAAAACTTATTATATATACCTTCCCAATCATTGCGATTTTTCAAGGCGTTAATTTCATCTCTCATAGTTGACTCCCCTGGATTAGATAGTTTTATTACAGCTTCCATCTGTTCATTATCCAGCAGACAGCAGAAAGGTAAAAAACATTGTGTGCGATCGATTTCGCTCCGATTATTGTGCAAGCTCTATGGCGGTGCCCAGTTTAGCGCTCGCAATTCGCAGATGCTGGTGCTTATTATAGCTAAGATCGGTAAAATGTGGGCATCAGTAAGTCGGGCAAGATGCCAATCCCGCAAATTACCCGATCGCCCCTTGACTTCATGCGCTACAATTATTAAGAAATCTTTAGTTAAATCCGTTTAACGTCCCAGACGCATTATGAGTCTTCCCATTCGCAACGTCGCCATCATTGCTCACGTCGATCACGGCAAAACCACCCTTGTGGACGCTCTTCTCAGACAGTCCGGGGTCTTCCGCGAAGGGGAAGAAATCCCAGATTGCGTCATGGACTCCAATGATATCGAGCGCGAGCGTGGCATCACCATCCTTTCCAAAAATACCGCCGTCCGATACAAAGAAACCCTGATCAACATCGTCGATACCCCCGGACACGCCGACTTCGGTGGCGAAGTCGAACGAGTTCTCGGCATGGTAGACGGTTGTTTGCTGATCGTAGACGCCAATGAAGGCCCGATGCCGCAAACCCGGTTCGTGCTCAAAAAAGCCCTGGAAAAAGGACTGCGCCCGATCGTATTTGTCAACAAGATCGATCGCGATCGAGCCGACCCCCACAAAGCCGTCGATAAAGTTTTGGATCTGTTCCTCGAACTAGGCGCTGACGACGATCAGTGCGAATTTCCCTACCTCTTCGGTTCCGGCTTAAGCGGTTACGCCAAAAAACACCTCGAAGACGAAGGGCTAGATATGAAGCCCCTGTTTGAAGAAATCCTCGACCACGTACCACCCCCAGTAGGCGACCCCAACAAGCCGCTGCAACTGCAAGTAACCACCTTAGATTACTCCGAATACGTCGGTCGCATCGTCATCGGCCGCATCCACAACGGCACGATTAGAATCGGTCAACAAGCAGTCTTAATCACCGAAAGCGGCGCGCTTGTCAAATCAAAAATCAGCAAATTGATGGGCTTTGAAGGCCTGAAGCGGATTGATATCGCAGAATCTTCTGCTGGTAATCTTGTCGCCGTTGCTGGTTTTGCTGATGCCTATATTGGCGAGACAATTACCTGTCCCAACGACCCGCAAGCGCTGCCTTTAATCAAGGTAGACGAACCAACTTTGCAGATGACTTTCTCTGTGAACGATTCGCCGTTCTGCGGTCAAGAAGGTAGTTTGGTAACATCGCGTCAAATTCGCGATCGGCTAATGCGAGAACTCCAAACCAACGTCGCCTTGCGCGTCGAAGAAACCGACTCTCCCGACAAATTCCTCGTATCCGGTCGTGGCGAACTCCACCTCGGAATCCTGATCGAAAATATGCGCCGCGAAGGATACGAATTCCAAGTATCCCAGCCGCAAGTAATCTTCCGCGAAGTCGGCGGTCGTCCCTGCGAACCCTTTGAATGTTTAGTCTTAGACGTACCCGAAGAAGCCGTCGGTGGCTGCATCGAACGCCTCGGTCAGCGCAAAGCAGAAATGCAAGATATGCACGTCAGCAGCACCGGCCGTACTCAAATCGAATTTTCAGTCCCCGCACGCGGTTTGATTGGATTCCGAGGCGAGTTTATGCGCTTGACTCGCGGCGCTGGAATTATGAACCACAGCTTCCTCGACTATCGCCCCCTCGGTGGAGAAATTGTCGCCCGTCGCAACGGAGTATTGATTTCCTTTGAAGAAGGAACTGCAACTACTTATTCACTGAAAAATGCTGAAGACCGTGGCGTATTTTTCATTACCCCCGGAACCAAGGTTTACAGAGGGATGATTATCGGAGAAAACAACCGAGATGACGACATGGAACTCAATATTTGCAAGTCAAAGCAGTTGACAAACCACCGCGCATCTGGCGGTGAAGAATTGGCACAATTGCAAGCACCAGTCGATATGAGTTTGGAACGTGCTTTGGAGTACATCGGGCAGGATGAATTGGTGGAAGTAACACCGAAATCAATTCGCTTGCGGAAGGTGTCTAAGAAGTTGGTCAAACGCTAAAAAAATTAAGGGCTGGCAATTTTGCCAGCCCTTAGTGTCAACTTCAAACTACTGTATTTAAAGGCAATATTAAGCATTTTAACGCAATCAAAAATAGGTAAAAACGATGTCAACGGTTTATCGTTTAAAAGCCAGCGAACTCGATCTTAATTTTTTAGAACAAATCAAAGCGACTTTTGGAAATAAAGAGATTGAAATAATTGTCTCAGAATGCGATGAAACCGAATATCTTTTGAAATCGGAAGTCAATAAAAACAAACTGTTAAAAGCTATTGAAAATATTAAAGACAGGCAAAATTTAGTTGAAGTCGATAAAACTTTAATGCAAGTTATGGCAGAAATTTCCGATCGGGCCCAGCAGCGAGGCTTAACACCAGAAATTTTACAAGAGGTTTTAGCAGATAATTAAGATTAGTGTCTATAATTAGTTTAATTGTTTGTTTTTCTGGCATGAATTTCGCTTCTAACTGCTTCTACTTCTTGGGCGATCGTTTCCAAAGAAAGTTCATCGGTTCTAAAGGACTCCAAAAGAACTGCTAATTTACTGTGTTGTCTCTTCAAAATTTTAAAGATTCGATCACGACTGACTGTTTCAGTATTTTCGCCTTCTTTGATAGCATTTTCCATGCCTATATCTTCTAGGGCTTCTGTTAAAATTTCCGAAAATACTTTTTTGTGTTCTTTTACTAACTCAAAAATAGCTGCTTTGAGCAATTCTTTAAGCTTAGTTTCGTCTTGAGTAATTTCAGACATAGCTTTTTTTGTGCTATTTTTTTTAAGGTTTTAATTATATCACAAAACGGGGCAAATTTAGCCAACTTTAGTTCGCGGGTGGCCAGAAACCGGGTTTTTTCAAGAATTATTCGCTGCGCTTCGTAGAAGTGGCCAAAAACCCGGTTTCTTTAAGACTCTAAATCAACTCTTTTGAGCCAATTTACGACACTTTGAAGTAAATCGGAGTCATGGGGCGAGAAGGTTTGCAGGGGTGGATGTGGCGAGTCGGTGACGAGACAGATAGTACCGTCGAAGCGGGTAAGCGCATCGAGGAAAGTAGGGCTCAAACCTTGGGCGGCGGGGGATGTGGGGTCTTGGTAGAAGATGAGGATGGGGTGTTTGTCGCTGTGGCGGCGGAGTTGATTCCAGTAGGATTTGAGTTGGGGGAGGGTTTCGGGTTCGCCGTTGGGGCGTTGGGGACAGTTTTGGTCGAGGAATTGTTCGTAGATTTCGAGGGCGGGGTTATGGGTGTCGATGAATTTGCTGGTGTCGATGCAAATTAGCTGTAGGGAATCGATTAATTGTGTTTCTACAAGTCTGGCTTCAAGGATGTTGGGTAAATCTGCTAAATTGAGGCTTTGGGTGAAGGGGGTAGAACCGACTCCTGTTGTTTCTGGGACTTCTGGATGGGGTGTGGTGAGTTGATGGTGCCATGCTTGATAGAAAGTTGGGTAAGGCAGATTTTGGGCGCAGTTCCAGATGATTTTAAAGCTGTTTTCGTAGAGGTCAAAATTGGTTTCACGGGTTTTATCACACAGAAAGTGTTGCAAAGCAGAGACAACTGAAGGCATCTGGTCATTTTCCACAATTTTATTCAAAATGTCAGCGACTATTCCACGGGTATCCTCACCATTAGTTGTGGAGATAATTTTGATTAAATCAGCAATCGCCTCTGGGTTTCCTGGGTCAAGTTTATCCAAACTTTCTGCGACTATCAAACGGGTATCCTCATCATTAGTTGTTGACATAATTCTGACTAAAGCAGCGATAGCCTCTGGGTTGCCAGGGTCAATTTTACCCAAAATTTCAGCGACTCTCCAACGGGTAGACGCATCATTAGCCGCCGAGAGAATTCCGATTAAAGCAGCGATCGCCTCTGGGTTTCCTGGGTCACTTTTACCCAAAATTTCAGCAATTTTCCAACGGGTATCCTCATCATTAGTTGTTGACATAATTTCGATTAAAGCAGCGATCGCCTCTGGGTTTCCTGGGTCACTTTTACCCAAAATTTCAGCAATTTTCCAACTGGGTCACTTTTACCCAAAATTTCAGCAATTTTCCAACGGATATCCTCAGCATTAGTAGTTGATAGAAGTTTGATTAAAGAAGCGATAACCTCTGGGTTGCCTGTGGCAATTTTACCCAAACTTTCAGCGACGATCCAACGAGTATAATTATCATTGGTTGTTGAGATCATCCCAATTAAAGCAGCGATAGCTTTCGAGTTTCCTGTCGCAATTTCACCCAAAATCTCTGGGACTATATGACGGATATGCCAATCATTAGCCGCTGAAACAATTTTAATTAAAGCAGCGATAGCTTCTGGGTTTCCTGTCGCAATTCTACCCAAAACGTCAACGATTCTACGACGGATATCTTCATCATTAGTCGCTGATAGAATTTTGATTAAAGCAGCGATAGCTTCCGGGTTTCCTATCGCAATTTCACCCAAACTTCCTGCGACTATCCGACGGGTATGCCAATCATTAGTCGCTGAGAAAAGTGCGATTAAAGCATCGATAGCCTCTGGGTTCCCTTTGGCAATTTCACCCAAACTCCTAGCGACACTCTGACGGATATCCTCATTAGTAGTTGCTGACAGAATTGGGATTAAAGCAGCGATCGCGTCTGGGTTGCCTGAGTCGATTCGACCCAAACTGTCAGCCACACCCCAACGGGTAGACTCATTAGTCGTTGAGAGAAGTTGGATTAAAGCAGCGATCGCCTCTGGATTGCCTGGGTTAATTTTACCCAAACTAGAAGCGACTGTCTTACGAATATCATCATCAGTAGTCGCTGAGATAATTCTGATTAAAGCAGAGATCGCCTCTGGGTTGCCTACCGCAATTTTACCCAAAATCTCAGCGACTATCCGAAGGGTATTGTTATGTTCAGTATTTTTCAGTAAATGAATGAGTTGGTTGACAGCTATACTATGGTTAGTCTGTAACAGTGCTGCTCTTGCTCCCTCTGCAATTGGCTCTAAAAATGTCTGCCATTCTTGTTTTTCAATGTTGAAATAACCACATCCCCACTTAATGATTGTTGGTACTATTTCATCAGCCCGCGAACAATCTTTAAACTCACCTATCCCCGCAGCAGCTAGAAAAAAGGCTTGATATCCATAAAAATCATTGCACTTATCCTTAAACTCTACCAGTGCCTCAATAAACTCTTCCTTCTGCTTCCGATTCACACCCTCCAGCCCCAACCACAGCAAAATCACCTGCTTCCACTGCGCTTCAAAAATCCGATATTCCTTCCCCACCACCGAAAAATTAACATGATTCCGAGGTAAAAAATAATCCCAATCATCCACCGCCAACGCCGCAAAATACTCCTGAAACGTCGCATGATAAAACGCATAAACAGATTCTTCCGGTTCATCAAAATCGATACCAACCCGATTCAACCATCCCAGAGATAACGCCAATGATAATAAAGAAGTTTCATCGCTTCGATCTCCCAAATACTGACTCACTAACTGATAGGACAAGCGAAAACGACTCGATTTGCCATCAATTGCTGCTTTTGCTAATTCTCCTAACCCTTCATGTAAAAGTTTCTGACACTCTTTCTCAGTTTTGCCACATAGCTTTTCATATATTTCGATAATCTGCTCTTTCCAGCGATAGAAATACTTAATAAAACTGGCATATAATTTTGCCTGAGTATCCGGTAAAGTTCCCTGTCTCAAACTCCAAATTTGACACAACATCCACAACCGCAACGGATTTTGAATCAACTCCTTCAGACGGGAATTCTCCGACTCTGCTAATTCCGCCTCCAAACTCTCCCCCGTCGCAGCATCCCCCATCCCCGCAAACCAACGGCGAATATACTCCGTCACTTGTTGGGCATTAAACTCCAAATTGCGAAACACATCAAACCCCGAAAAAGCATTTTTATCCGCCTCCCAAACATTCACCCGACAAGTCACTACCACCCGCGCCGCCTGCACCCATGTCCTTAATAAGTCTTTCCCCAACTGCTGCATTCCTTGAGTGTGCGTCATTTCATCCACACCATCCAGCAACAACCAAACCCGACTCATTTGTGGTTCTAAATCGCGGCGCGTCACTCCTCCTGGACACCCATACAACCACACTTTTTCCAAATGCTCACAGATACTTTGCGCACCTAATTCAGCTAAATCTATCCAAATCGGCAATCCCAAATCTTTCTCTAAAATCCAATCCGCAATCTTCTGCAACCGCGTGGTTTTCCCCGCACCCGGTTCGCCAATAATCGCAATTTTTCGCCCTTGACTGATGTCGCTTTTCCCTTGTCGCAACACATCCTCAAAAAAGCGTTCTTCAGCAATGGGAATGAGTTTTTCTGTTTCCTTTTCCTTTTCTTCCTGCTGATTCCTTGGCTGAGGTTTGGGTTTTTGGCGTTCGACAATCGCTAAGGGAACATAAACCGCATCCAGTTGCGGCGTCATCCCGCAGGCGTTGGTAAAGGGGTTGGTGGTGAGTTGCTGTTGGGCGAGGTTTTGGCGGCAGATTTCTTGCCAGTTTATGGGTGCTTCTTTAGGTTTAGGAGTTTCATGGGATATCTCGACTGTGAGAGATCCAATTATATCTTTCCACTTTTCCTCAATTACTTCTAAATTTTTTTTAGGCTTAGTTTGATGATCCAGTTTGAGGTGAAATTTCCAAAATCCTTGATTTCTTGGACTGTCTTTGAGTTCAAGTATACCTAAGTCTTTCAGACAGTCGAAAACATCTTGGATTGCCTCTCCTCTTTTCTGGGCGTTATCGACATTCTTTTCATCCTTGGGTTGAGAAAGTTCTAACACCTTTCCGAAACATTCCACCAACGTCCATAAATCATCTTTAGTGATGCCTTTGTCAACGGTTTGGGTTCTGTTGTTGCGTTTTTGCTGAATTTTCCCCGATACCAGCAACTCATTTTCCTTTACCCATTCCACGTTGAAGGTAGCTTTCAGCTTATCCCCCGGCACGGCAATTTCCCCATCCGCGAGGGCGAGTAACGCCTCAACCAGTGTTAAGACGTTGTTTTTTGTGGTGGCGTTTTTCCCGTATTTTCGTGCCATCGCTACCTTTTGAGTAAAATTCATCGTCGCTTGGGCGAGTTTGCCCAAACCAGTTGGTTTGCCCAAGCGCTTAACCCCGATTATACAAGGGTTTCAGAATTTTTGCTTTTTGCTTGCTTGGGTAAAAGCCCAAAAAAACAATTTACCTCATAAGCACAAAACGAGGTGAATTATGGCTACCCAGGAAGACAGAATCAAACAACGCGAAGCATTGGAAGATATCCATGATAACTTTGTGCAACCGCATATCGATCAGTTGATTGAAGTCAGCACGCAGTCTTTACCGAATATTGATGTTGCGCTTCCTGGGTTTTGCTATGTGTCGGGATGGTTGGTTTTGGTTGTATTGTATTGTTTTTGGACGCGCTACCGGATGTCATCACAATAGTATAATTCGGCGGTTGAAACCGCTTCTACACAAACAAAGTCTGCCTCCGCAGACTAAGAGGTAAAATGATAGTCGTGGAGGCAGAAACCGGGTTTTTTCCGAAATATTGCATTAGAGCCTTTAACTCTCGTGAAAAACCCGGTTTCTTTGGTATTCATGCGTAAGTTCTAAATGAGACACAAAGGTCGATACGATCGCCTTTTTCACAACTTACTCATTAGAGTTGCTTCTGTTTTTCGGTTTGTTTAGCTTTAGCTTCAGACCATTTTTGGTATTTAGCGGTATTAGCCGAGATCATTTGACACATTTCTCTAGCTTTCTGTTCGGTGTCTCTGGTTAATTCCAAAATTTCTAGCAGTTCCTTGTCATCTAGTTCTTTTTGTGTCATTGTAAATTCTCCAAACGGGCTTTAACACTACTAACTCTTATTTTAGTTTCCAGCACTCGGCCTAGCTCCATTGCCAAGTCTTCCCCCACCTCTTCTATTCTATCATTTGTCAGGACTTCAACTGCTGAGAGATATTCTATCCGTTCCTGAATCTGTGATTTCGATGTGTTTGCGAAAAATATACAGGTGTTTAAAAATCCCGAAAGCTGAATTACGGTAAAATTGTTTGGAAAGCTCTCTAGGATTGCTCTACAAATATTTAGTCCCTCACCTGCTTCCTGCTCAATTTGAGTTAGCTCCTGCTTTATGCGCTCAACTAGAACGGTTATTTCTGATGGAATTGACATATGATACAACTTACTATTGATTATAATCTTTTTCAAAAAAAAGAAGCTATTTCAGCTTGACAAATAACGATCGCCCTTCAATGAGACACAAAGGTCGATCGCACTTCACGCAAAAAAGTGCGCTCGACCTCAAAGACTATTCTTTCCAGTAACGAGTTAAAATCCTAATCACCTCACCCGCTAGAGGCGAAGGTAGAGGCGGGCTCCACTCTCCAACTTGCGCAAAACCTAAAACGTGCAGCAGATTAACAATACTTTCTACCGCTTTCGGAACGCCGCAAATTAGCAAACGAATCGGTTGTTTACCAGCGGGTACATCAGGAATTTCTTCCCGGAGCAGTTCGGGAACAGACTTTGGTTGTGATATCATGGGGTTTGAACTACAGAAGTAGTGGAATTGCGATCGCCCTTAAGTTTTCTAGGCCAGGGGGCGATCGCTTTTTCGTTTGTACATCCTGAGTCTAGTTCAACGGCGGTCGATTGTCAAGCGTTAAGACAATATAAATTGTCGTAACGGCAATTTAAGAGAAAGTCAAGGTTGCAGAATGCTAACATCAGCTTGCAAAGTTATGACTAGCAGTTGAGAGTCAGTAGTGATCCGTTGGAAATTGGCAGTTGTGATGGCCGATCGCAATATCAGCAATAAAGAATTGGCGGCTAGAATTGGGATGCACCCCACTTCTGTGTCTAAAATCAAAACCCGTCGCCGACTCACCCGAATCGATGAAGCAACTCTCAGCGCTTTGTGCAAAGCTCTGAATTGTCAGCCGGGGGATTTAATGGTATATGAAGAGGACAATCCCGATGCCTTAAAATGACTTGGAAATCTGAATTGTCAGCCGAGGAATTTAATGGTGTATGAAGAGGAAATTATGATGGCTTAAAATGACTTAGAATTGATTCAATATCTAGACAAATTGTATTTGATTTCAAGGCATCTAACGGTAAGAACAAAGGTTGATTTGACATCAGTTCATGTTTATTTTATGATAATTTTCTCGATCGCACTTTCCTTCTCATCTCAGTTGACACATCGTGACTCTGGTATGCGATCGCCCTTTCAATTAACATCCACAATATGTTTTAATAAAAAATTGAGCAAAACCTAAGCAAACCCAGCCATGAGTCCCAAATCCATAGCAGTAATCAACTTCAAAGGCGGTGTTGGAAAGACCACCGTCACCTGGAGTCTGGGAAATATTATATCCCAAGGAACCGACTTAGAAGTCCTGATGTTAGACCTAGACCCGCAAATGTCGCTCACAGAGGCGATCGGGCTTAACGAAAATACAGGTCATTTAGATGATAAATTTGGTAAGTGGTACGAAAAATCTCTCAAACACAGACTCACAATTTACGACGCCCTCGAAGTCTTTAAAAAAGCCGGACAAAACTTTAAATTTCCCGTTGGTTTCGACACCATTTATCAGATTGACGAACAGTTGCATTTTATACCTTCAGTTGAAGAATTGTATTGGTTAGACCTCGATGGATTTGAGGGGAAAAGTGTTAAAGACTTCATCCGTCAGTTCAGTGGCAAAATCGCTAACTCTCCCAATCTCCCCAAATACGATTTGATGCTGTTTGACTGTTCGCCTTCCTTCAGTCTCCTCACCTATAGCGTACTTTCTTGCTGCGACTTAATACTGATTCCTGTCAACCCAGATTATTTTGGTTCTCGGGGATTGAGTTTAGTTTTAAACTCGCTCCAAAAACGGATTGAGCCTTACCCGTTTCCCAAGATTGCAGTGTTTATGAATAAAGCTAAAATATATGGAGGATTGCTGACAAATGAAGTTCAGTTTTACATGAGAGAAGTCAAAAGGCTTTGCGCTGAAATCTCAAAAGACAATAACATAGAAGTGAGATTTTTAGAATCGACAATTCGGGAAAGTGTTGGGCTAAAGCGGGCTATTAATGAGGGAGAATTGCCGCGAGAATTAGTTAGAGAGTTTGAGCAACTTTGGCGCGAGTGTGAGGAGTATCTGAAATGATTAAAAAAGATATGTTGCCTGCTGGCGAGCAAAAAAGCGGAGGGTTGGTTGATGAAATTGGCGAACTTAAGGAGATATTGCGCGAGGTTTCTAAAAAATTAACCAGGATTGAGGCTCAAGTCAAGCGGGGAGGGCTTTCTGCTGGTTCTAAAACTTCTGAATTGCCTGCTGTTGCTGTTGCTGATGTTGAGAAACCTGCTAATTTATCTACTGAAAATGTTCTCGAAGTTTATGAAGAACTGCGCTTGCAAGCTAAGAAGGGTCATGAATTAGAGGTGAGGCAAAAATTGTCGGCTATGAGTGCAACTGATTTGAATTTGATGTGTTGCGAGTTAGGGATGCCGCCCACAAGCAAGAATCCGTCCCGCAAAAAAATGTTCGAGCTAATTATTGGTAGAATTAAGCAGAGTTTGATGCTGTCGCGACATATCGATCGCCAAACACTTTAAACAGTTGACAGTTGACAGTTGACAGTTGACCTGTGATAGCGAAAATTCGAGCTGTCTTTTTTGCTTTCCACTTTCCATTGTCAAGAGGATCAACTAACAAAATGCGTTTGCATAAATTATGGAGGTTTTGGTCGATCGCCCTTATCGCCCTAACACTCGCTCTCGCCCTGTTTTCGAGCCTGCAAAGCCCTCCGACAACCGCAGCCCAAAAATCCCCAAGCATACTGGCGTTTACAGCTCTCCAACAGCGCGAGAGCGAGGTGAGAAACAGTTTATTTACCGTCAACGCTACCAGTTTAGCCCGCCGCGAACTTGCACCCAATATAGATGTTAGCTATACCGTAGTTTGGTCGCCCAAGGGCGATCGACTGGCTTTCGTTGGCACAGACACGGACATTTATACAGTCAACGCTGACGGTTCCGGGTTAACGAAACAGTTTGCTGGGGAGTCTTGCAAAGCAGCTAATTTTGCAATAGCTTGGTTTTCCAACAGCCAAAAACTTGTTTTTGCCCGTTCCTGCGATGGTTTTACCTCGGATTCTCCCGGCAGTCAATCACTTTATACTAGCGATACTTCGGGTATTAAAGGAACTAAATTAGTTCGCAATTGGGAAGTAGGAGGACAACCGGCTAAAACAGAAATTTCATCAGAATTCTATCTTTCTCCTGATGGTGAACAGGTAGCCTTTGTTAAGGATAAAAATATTTATAAAATGAATGCCGACGGTTCGGGCATGACTAAATTAACCAAAAGTCCCGGCGAGTATATATCCGGCGGTAGCGAACTTGTCTGGTCGCCCGATCGCACAAAAATCGCTTTTTTCTCCGGTACCTATCCCCAACAGCAAGTTTACACGATTAATGCCGACGGCACAAACCTCAAAAATTTGACCAACAACCCGCAACATCAAGTCTACAACGTCAAGCTATTTTGGTCGCCCGACAGCAGCCGGATTGCTTACTATCACGGGAAAGCGGGCGATTTGAGCGGGGAAAAGCAGGATATTTGGGCGATCGACATTAACAGCGGAACCGCCAAAAATCTCACCCAAAAACCCCAAAACTACGATGCACTTTCCTGGTCGCCCGATGGCAAACTTATCGCCTTCACTGGCGGAGACTTCAACCAGCAAAAATTATACACAATAAATGCGGAAACTTCCCAGCTAAATCAACTAGCTCCCCGCCTAGGAATGTCTGGAATTTCTGAATTAGCTTGGTCTTATGACAGTCAGCAAATTGCTTTTACTTTGAATGAGAATACAGGTAACAAAAGTAATTTGTATGTAATTAATCGCGACGGTTCGGGATTAAATAAATTGACCAGCGACAAGGATTTAAATGCTGGGAGTCCTGTTTGGAAACCACAGTAAAATTACAATTTATATCATGTCCGTTGAAACTACAACACTACAAATTTTTCTGGACTTACACAAGTCGCATAACATTGGGGTTAATTCTTAGGTATGTAGTTGCGCTTCAGCGCTCTTGTTAATTCTCGAAAATAGCGCTGAAGCGCAACAACGTACCTTTGCATAAGATTAGGGTTAATTCTTAGGTATGTAGTTGCGCTTCAGCGCTCTTGTTAATTCTCGAAAAGAGCGCCCAAGCGCAACAACGTACCTTTGCATAACATTGGGGTTAATTCTTAGGTATGTAGTTGCGCTTCAGCGCTCTTGTTAATTCTCGAAAAGAGCGCTAAAGCGCAACAACGTACCTTTTTTGTCAAATTGGAGCCGATGCAATAATCTTTTTCTCCTTAAATTGCTGGTGAACTTCCAATTCATGTCCCTCAAGTTCCTGGTGTTTCTCATCCTGCACCTGTTTGTCAATTTTGGGCAACTTTAAAATCGCCCCAGCCAAAACCCAGTAATACACACACACTGGATCTACATCCAGCGGATAGTATTGAGGATAGATGCTAATAAATCCCACAAACACCCAAAAACTAGCTCCGTAACTCCGCAAACTTTTGTCCTTGACAGAACGGTAAGCTCTAAAAGTTAGAAAAGCCAAGTGTAAAAGCATGATTTGAACAGCAATCATTCCCGGATAACCGAGTTCGTACATCAACTTAGGTTGGAAAGTTTCAATTAGCTGTGTAGCACCAAAGATCCGCGTTGAATTAGTCGCTCGTCCCACACCTCTACCAAGAGGTCTGTCAATGATAAAATTGTTGCTCTGCTCGAACTGATTAAAAATAAACTGTTGGGGCGGTGCAGCGTTCCAGCGGTTAACAAAACTATCCCACCGCTGTTCGATTATTCCTGGGTTAATTGCTGCACCGACAAAGAGCAGAATTGCCAGTCCTGCACCGATGGGAATAAATCGTTTTAAGTTAACTAATTGACCTGTAAGAATTAGCAGGATGGCTGTGGCAACTGGAACCATAACTAACGCAGCTCTTTGACCCGAAATAACTGCATTTGCAAATACTAAGGCCATGCCAAATAAACTGATAACTCTCCACCAGAATGAAGGATCGCAAAAGGCAGAGGCAAAGGTTAAAAAAGCATTAGAAATTAGAAACCACGCCCACTGCCAAGGTGCGACAAATGTTCCCGGCAAGCGGATAAACTTGACTTCTGGACTGAATACCAAAGAACCGCCGACAAAACATCTAGCTTGCAGAGTTGCTTTATATAATTCTTCTCCAATCATGCCTCGGGTACCCGCACATTTTCCGCTTTGCAGCAAGAGGTACTGAATCAAACCGAGAATGCAGCAAACGATCGCCAAAACTACGTGCATTCTACCAAAAAACACCAAATCCTTCTTAGTGCGGAGCAGATAATAGGTACAAGCAATCAGCGGTATGTAACCTATCAATACTTTTAAGCCGAGAATTCCTTGTAGAATTGGTTTGTCACCCTTCATCGGGTTGAGCTGCATCTCCCCGTTGACAAAAATTAAAGTCAGCATTGCCATCATCAACAGGATGCTGAAGGTAGAAAGCATTTGTTTGGGAATGAACAGAGGCAACTGTTTCTTTTTGCAGCTTTGAATGAGGGCGATGAGGGCTGGTATGTAGAAGGCGTCTTTGGCTACTTGAAATGCAGCATTCCCGCCACCAATTGCGTAGGTAACTGTACCGCTTAAAGGCAGGTAAATAAAAAAAGCCCAGAAAGCTGGACGGGGGTATTTGTAGGAAAGTAGCAAAATGGCTATGGCGGCGCCTCCGGCAATAGCAATCTTAGCGCGAACCACGAACAACAGGATGATGCTGACAGCAACACTGATTAAGCAGCTTATGACGATCGCCTGCGCTAATTCATTGCGCTTTTGTGAAGTTTTGCGTTTTTGTGCCGCTATTTCTTTTTTGCTGGACGTTGTTGTTTTTTCGCTGGGCTTTTGTTTGGACTTCTTAGATTTGCGCTTGGTTTTAAACATAACTGATAAAAGGCACTTATGTAGAAGGCAGAAGGCACTCACAGGTAGAAGGCAAAATGTATATCAGAAAAAATATTGCGGTAGATGTGGTTACTTATTCTTAACGTCCAAAACGCCGAAAAATTGGGGTCAAGATGCTGGGTGCGAGGCGGGCAAAACTTACACTCGCAACCTTGTAGAATATAACTGCTGCATCTATAATGTACAAATCTCGAAAGCATAATTTTAATCGATCGCTCAAATCGATCGCAGAAACTGGATATGAAGTTAAACAAATTGGTATCGATCGGCATTGCCCTAGTTGTAGGAGCAAGCGCGAGCATATTATCTAGCAGCAGTAGAGCATTCGGGGCCGAAAAAGTTGTCCTGACATTTGGCCCGATCCGCCAAGCCGTCAATATCAGCGACTTAGAAGACTTTGCTAAAGATGGCACGACGACGCCAACCCTCAAACAAATTATCGGGTTCTCCAAAATGGATCCAAAAACATTGCAGGGGTTGATCGGTTTACAAATCGGTTTAAAGCCAGCTAATCTCGCCCGGATAGTTTACAGCACTCCAGGCGAAAAAATTACTGATGAAATTGGTCAAGCAATTCGGACTCAGCGCCGCACAGAAGGTGGCAAAGCCATGCGGGCTGCGCTGATTCTGGCAGCCGGCGACGATGGTAAGGTGTCGCTGTTGGAAATCTTGAAAAAGTATCCTCTCCCGGAGGTTTACGTAGATGTTGCCAGCATTGCTGCGACTGTTGGGAAAATTCAGGGTTTGGCTGGAAATATGGGCACCCTACTGCAAGATTCCAAGGGCGAGACAAAGGGCACAACTCAGACAAAATAGCACTGAAAGTTCGATCGCACAGGTTTGTAGTGAGGACTAAAGTCCTCAGACTTTTTTGGCGGACTAAAGTCCGAACGATCAAACTAAGGAATGAAAATTAAATAATACCATTTATCTAAAATTGTGCAACACTCTTCGACCCCCCCTAGCCCCCCCGCTGCTTTGCGGGGGGGACAAGAATACTGTTGCATTCTTTTTTTAAATTGGTATAACTTACAGTTTTTATTGTTCTTGTGGGATGGGCGTCCCGCCCGTCCCGAAAAGACGGGCGGGACGCCCATCCCACAAACTTGTGTAAGTTATTAAATTTTCGTTCCTAAGAAGCGCGGACTAAACTCCGAACGATCAAACTAAGAAGCGCGGACTAAAGTCCTTACTACAAACCAAAAAACGCGGACTAAAGTCCTTACTACAAACCAAGAAGCAATTAATTTTTCTTGAGCAACTTCTTGAGCAACTTGGGAACCTCCGAAGGCCGAGCAGCTACGGGTATTTCCGCCTCTTCAAAGGCAGCCATTTTGTTCTCTACCGTAACACCAAAGGCTTTCTGGGCAGCAGCCCGAGAACTGATCAGGATGCCGGCATGGCCCAAGGACGGGCCCTTGGGAACGTAGCGGCCTGCCAAATAAGCAACCACAGGTTTGTCGATCGCCGAAGCGATGTAAGAAGCAGCAGCTTGTTCGCTCCAACCGCCAACTTCCCCAATTAAAACCATCGCCTCCGTACTGTCATCTTCGTCCAAAAGTTGCAGCCACTGCATAAAAGAAGAACCCACAATCGCGTCGCAGCCAATACAAACCGCCATCGACTGTCCCAAACCTGCCTCAGTCAGTTCGAGAGCAACTTCGTAAGTCAAAGTGCTGCTGCGGCTGATTACCCCGATCGAACCCGGAGTGTAGAATTCCTTGGGGTGAGTTCCCAGCAGCAGTTTGTCAGGGACAATAATCCCCGGACTGTTGGGCCCGATCACTAAAGTTTCTGTGGCCTCTGCCTTTCTGACTAAGCGCACCATATCCAGAGGAGGCACTCCCTCAGTGACGATCGCGATTTGCCGAATTCCTGCCGCGATCGCTTCTAGAGCCGCATCCAGCACCCAGTAAGCCTCTACCAAAATTACCGTAGTGTCAACATGACCCACTGCCGCCACAGCTTCTTCTACCAAATCAAAAATAGGAATTCCCTCCAACTCCTGCCCTCCCCTACCGGGACTGACACCGGCGACTACATTAGTGCCGTATGCCTTCATCATCAGGGCGGCGCGCGTTGAGGCGGGAGATTCTGTAATGCCCTGTACTAGGACTTTGCTTTCAGGAGTTAAATTCATTTTTTCCTAGTTAAAACTCGATCTTTCAAAAGCAGAAGGCTTTCATATGTTGTCCAGAGTTCTCGTTTTGCCGATCGACTGTCGCTACTTGGCAGATGATACAGCTTGAGCCGCAGCTTCATCTAAAGTGCTAGCTAGCTGCACGGGCAACTGTCCGAAACGCTTTTTAACAGCATCAGCATCGAGCTCTACCAGGCGCAGCACAACTTGAATGTGCCGGTTGGCGCGAGCTTTTCGTTCCAAATAGCCCGCTATGGCGGTGATGATTTCCTCACTCTTGGAAGCACTGTCCAAAATATTTACAAGTATCACCTTAACGCTTTTATCCTGAGCGACCAACTCCAGACCCAACTCGGTGCGATCGCGCAGGGCATTTACTGCATCGTAACGATCTAAAGAACCCAGGTTGACAAAATTAGCCGGTTTTCCTCGTTGGTGAGCTACAGCATCCAGAGTTGCCATTGTCAGGCCCACTCCGTTGCACAAAATCCCGACATTCCCCTCTAGTTCCACTAATTCCAGAGATGCGGAATTCGAGATTGGGGATTGAGGTTTGGAGTCAAACTGATCCGGCGACTGCTGCGACTTTGAGTTGGAATTCCGGCGATCGCCCCCATAGGCATTTCTGCTGTCCCCTCCCAACCCGCTGAAGAGCTTTTTACCCGAGAGTATTACCAAGTCTGGATGCCGCCCCAAGGCATCGTCGTTGGCGCTGACTTTACCGTCTAAAGCCATTAACTCTCCTGTTGGACTGATGCCGAGAGGATTGATTTCCACTAAATCTAAATCCTTTTGGACAAACAACCGATACATTTTCTCGACAATTGTACTCACCGATTGAATCAAATCTCCTTGCAATCCCATTTTCAGCATCAGACGCCTCGCGTAGAAAGGCGAAAATTCCTGATCTACGGCAACTTGCTGCATTTGGTCGATCGACCCTTCGACATCCATACCTCCTTGTCTGGAGCCCAGAAGTACCGGGCGGCGGGCGATCGGGTCTAGGAGTACGGCTAAGTACAATTCTTGGTCAGCGTTGTACTTTGCTTCTGCTAACAGGACTTGCGGATATTCATCCTCGATCGGCAAATTAAAAATTGTTTGAGCCGCAGCAACTGCGTCGATCGTATTTTCCACAAATTTAATGCCACCCGCCCGGCCTCGTCCCCCAGCCCGCACTTGCGACTTCAGGACAACTGGGTAAGGAATTTTCAGCCCTTTGAGATCGGCGGGTTTGTCAATCCGCTGCGACGGCAAAATCGGAATTGCCATCTGACGAAATAAAGATTTGGCTTGGTACTCTAACAAATCCATTTTTAATAACGGGTGACGGGTATTTGGCAACAAGCAATTCGTCGTTTTTGGCAATTCATTATTAATAGATAATAATTGGCTTTATGTCAAGTTAAAAATTAAAAGTTATGGTTTTTATCTCTTTTGATTCTCAACTTTGTATATTGCCGATTACTTATGTAGTATTCCTGGCATATCACTTGTTACCAGAAAGATTCGCGGACGTTGTTGGGAAGAAGGCCCTATACGTCTGGGTGGTTTATAAGCTGTCAATTATACCTCATCTTTTTGAGAAAGGCTATATCACTTATTACGCTATTTTGTACTTTTTGTTTTGCGATCGACAATTGCAAGATTTGACTAGCTTGGGCGGGACAGAGTAGGGAGATGGTTAGTAGTTGTTTTTTCTTCGGAGTTTTGGCAATACTGTTTCCAGATATTTCTGGGAGCTAATTATCAATTGATTACAAGTAAATTAATCTAATCAAGCATCAAATACGACTTGCTTTTAAGCTTGTCATGTGTATTTTATCCCTTTTCCTCAATAACTAATAACTCCTTCCCAATAACTAATGACTCCTTCCCAATAAATAATGACTAATGACTTCTTCCTTCTGTCAACTGTCAACTGTCAACTGTCAACTTTCAACTTTCAACTTTCAACTGCCAACTGTCAACTTTCAACTGCCAACTGTCAACTGTCAACTGTCAACTTAGCAGTGCCTTGATGAACAGTTTTAACCCATTTCAGCCGCTTGGGACGCACCGAAATCCGAGCCGTCACAATCCCTACCAGCAGCCAGTGCAACATATACACAGTACCCCGCAGCGTTTGCAGCAAGGTGACAAAAACTCTTTTAATGTCAAATTTAGTCTCTTTGCGAGTGCGGCGCAAACCGACAAACATTCCCACCACTGACAAGGTAAGAGTCATTACAGTTATGGGACTGGCGATCGGCATCCGGCGCAGCGCAATTGACATCAAAAAGTCAGGCAGCGCTACTGTCGGCAAGAAATATTGAGATACCCAAAATCCAAATAAATCCCAAGTTTTCCCAGTTCCCATCCGGTTCCGCAAAATTAGCTGCCAGTAGTCAAGATAACGCTGATAGCCACCTTCTGCCCACCGATTGCGCTGGTGCCACAGGGCGCGAGCGTTGGTAACTCCTTCTTCTGACACGGCTGGGAAAGCCAGAAATTCAATGTCCCACTGGTCTAGGTGGAGCCTCACGGTCAAATCCAGGTCGTCGGTAATGGTTTCCTCGTTCCAGCCGCCACAGCTTTCTAAGGCAGTGCGGCGCATGAATTGGCCGTTACCGCGCAATTCTCCAATGCCGCCGATCGCAATCCGTTGCTGCTGGAAAAAACTGTCGAGAGCCATTTCTGCTTCTTGGCCGCGAGTCCACACATTTACTGCTGCATTGGCGATCGCCTTTCTGACTTGCACCGCCCCTACCTTTTGTCTCTCGAACACCGGCAGCACCCGGCGCAGCAAATCCGGCGTTACCGTCGCGTCGGCGTCAAATATTCCCACAAATTCCCCGCGAGTCAGCGGCAAAACTTCATTCAGGGCTCCCGACTTGCCACCGCTGGCATTTGCTCCTCTGCTAAATACTTTGAGCTGCGGGTACTGTTTGGTTAGCTGTTCCAATACTAGCGCCGTGCCGTCGCTGCTGCGATCGTCGATCGCCCAAACTTCGTAACGGTCGATCGGGTAATCTAGATTGCAGATTGATTGTACGAATCGGGCAATCACCGCTTCCTCATTTTTCGCTGCCACCAGCAGCGACACGTAGGGCCAATCCTCTCGATTTTCATCGGCCAGAGGCGGCAGTGCGGGCTTGGGATGGGCAAACAACACTCGAAATGCTTGCATCCACAGCAGTCCCGTCAAACCCCACACTACCCACGCACCCCAAGAAATCAAGTGTAGGGCGATCGTGCCACCCCAAATCGCAGTCAGCAACGCGGCGGCTTTTCCCCGCCGTCCCCGGTACAGATTTTGAGGAAAAGAGGGAGATCCCGGCACAGACACCGCCACCGGGAGCTCTGATGAAGTTTCCGCGTCAAACACCCTGTCGCCAATGTCTGGGATGCCAAATATTTTGCCGAGCTTGGAGTTCGAGGTCAAACTCTTGAGCTCTTCTTGAGCTAGATCGGGGATGTCCAACTTAAGCTCGCTGCGAGTGTCGTTTTCCGGCCAAGAACTCTCCTGCATAAGTTACTTGATTCAACCACCAATAGTTTTTGATTTTAGAGATAAGTATCCACTGTACCAGTTTCTGGGCTTTTGTCGAAAGCTGACCAAGAATTGATTGATGGTACCCGCCACGTGATTTATCCGTGGAATCAATCCCAAATCGAAAATCGAAAATCCTCTTTTCCCCCGAATTTATCCGTGGGGTGGCCTCTAAAATCTAAAATCTAAAATCTAAAATCGATTGACCGGAGCTCGTTTGTGCGCGATCGCCCAAGAGTACGGCACTGCTAAACTGGAATTGCATAGAGTATTGGGGATGATTCATCCAAAAACGGATACCAGCCAGCGACTTAAGTCATTCGCCACGCCAAATTTTAGACTCCTGTTCAAACTCGCCACTTCAGCAGATTCATCTGTTCTTGTAAATCTAAAATCTAAAATCTAAAATCCCCAAATCCAAAATAGACTGAGTTTTGCTTGCGATCGACCAGGAATATCTGCTAGTTTTTGCAGATGATCTCAACCCACTGTCAGGATGCGGAAATATGTCTCTTCCTCAACTGAAACCAGCCGACGACAAAGAAGTGAAAGTCTACGCGCCTTTCTATCAAGAGCCCAGGCGCAAGTTCTTGCCCCACGCTATTGGCCTCTACAAGCTCAAAAGCTTGGAGGGGGCAAGAAAAATTGACGGCGGCGAAGATATACCCTTTGTCGCTAGTTGGAATATCTCGTCGCTGCCGATGGATTTGACCCGCTGTCGGGTGTTGTTTGACGGTAATGCTGAACTCAGCTACGAAGTGACTATGCAAAGTTCTGAGTTTGTCAGTTGTTTAATTGAGGTACTCCTAACTTTTCAGCGGACTCGTACCGTCGATTTTTCTAAAACGTTTTACCGCAAGCTGATGCGTATGGATGACTAATTTTCACCGCACCCGCGCTCCCAAAAGTTTGTAATTGATTGCGGCCCTAAAATGCGCGCTAATAATGTAATGCCATCGGGACGGCGAGATTATATTATTGGTGCGCTATTTCTATTTTGAGGAGTTACGCGCTTGCGACAAGAGTGAAACTCGGTTTCTACGAGATTTTGTGTTTAGGATCGCGAATTAAATAACTTACAATTTTAATTGTTATGGTGGGATGGGCGTCCCGCCCATCCCACTTTCAAGAGTGGAAGTTATTTAATTTTCATTCCTTAGTAACGAGAAATCTACGAATAAACCGAGTTTCTCGCCTCCCATGCGCAAGCCTTGTATTTCAGAAGGCGCAATACTATAGCCCAATACTGTTCACTTAAGACAGATCCCCCCTAACCCCCCTTCCCAAGGGGAGTAGGGGGTGGGACAAGAAAGCTCTTAAAGTCCCCCTTCTTAAGGGGGATTTAGGGGGATATCCGGGGCATAA
Source organism: Microcoleus sp. PH2017_35_SFW_U_B (assembly GCF_020737865.1). NCBI lineage: Bacteria > Bacillati > Cyanobacteriota > Cyanophyceae > Oscillatoriales > Microcoleaceae > Microcoleus > Microcoleus sp. PH2017_35_SFW_U_B. Next base: position 15,671 of record NZ_JAEQDE010000023.1, on the reverse strand, counting down.
AAAGTGTTAAGTGAACCGTATTGTACTATAGCCTTGCTCAACAACAGCGATCGACGCTTGAATTTTTCGTAATTGGTAACTTAGGAATGAGAATTAAATAACTTACAATTTTTATTATTCTTGTGGAATGGGCGTCCCGCCCGTCCTTTCTGAACGGGCGGGACGCCCATTCCACAAATATGTGTAAATTATTTAATTTGCGCTCCTTAGTCCTGGACGTAGGTGTTGGCAGAAACCGGGCTTTTTTACGAAAATACTAGCCCAAAAAACTCACATTTTGTGAAAAACCCAGTTTCTTGAGGTTTGTTTGTAAGCCATGTAATTAAGGATCCCGTGTACCTTACGGAAATTGAGAATCGCTATAACTGAGTTATTGCATCATTAGACAAGAGTGCAAAAATTGCTTTCCTATATTGAAAGGCCTCTGCGTCTATTATATACGTTGCATCTGCCTTGATCGATAGGTTTATTTATCACTCAAATATTTATTATAAAATTATTATTTTTAAATGCTGTTGACAAATAGTTCTTAACAACCGAAAATCGAAAAAACATGAAAATAAAGATGTAAAAAAAGCTAACAAAAGGGTGGCGAACAAATGAATAAAAGTTCCCCTCAAAAAAACGCTCTGCACAAAAGTGACAAAATCGAGTATAATCATATTGCGAAATTGACTCGCAGTGCGAAAATACTGTTGAATAAACTAAATTTATTTAAATAGACAGGTGCAAATTGAGGAGAGAAGGCGTACCCAAATTGACTAAATATTTGCTGATCGGTTCGACAAAAGCTTACAGCGGCAAGTCCGCGATCGCCCTGGGGATGGCGCTGGCACTCCGGGAACAAGGAATGGCAATCGCCTACGGCAAACCGCTGGGAACCTGTTTCAGCTCGGAGGGAGCTGGAGTGGCGGAGGAAGATGTGCGGTTCGCGGTAGAGACGCTTAAACTCTCAGAAAGTCAGATGCCGTCAACACTGCTGTATTTGGACGAAGAGACGGTTCACAAGCGTTTGCGCCAAGAAGACAAGACAGATTACCGCCAGTCTCTGGCGCAATATTTGCAAAATCCCAGCGGAGACTTGGTGCTGTTAGAAGGCCCTGCTAATTTGGAGGAAGGCAGTCTGTTTGACTTGTCTTTGTCTCAAATCGCTGATGCCATTGATGCCTCTGTGCTGCTGGTAGTGCGCCCGATCGATCTTTATATAGACGATTTGCTGTCAGCGAAGCGGCGCTTGGGCTCGCGCTTGATAGGCGTCGTGCTCAACGATGTTCCCTCCGACAAACTTGAATCCGTAACTGCGACTGTGCGCCCTTTTCTGGAAGCTAGCGGTATTCCAGTTTTGGGAATGCTGCCGAGAAGCGCTTTGCTGCGGAGTGTCAGCGTCAAAGAATTAGTCCACCAATTGAAAGCTGATGTTCTCTGCCGTCGAGACCGCTTGGATTTGATGGTGGAAACCTTGACAATTGGTGCGATGAATGTTAGCTCAGCTATGAAGTATTTCCGCAAAGCCAGAAATATGGCGGTAGTCACCGGGGGCGATCGCACGGACATTCAGCTCGCGGCTCTGGAAAGCTCGACTCAGTGCTTAATTCTCACAGGCCACTTGCCTCCTTCTCCCTTGGTAATCGGCAGAGCAGAAGAAATGGAAATTCCAGTTTTATCTGTTGATTTGGATACCTTAACCACGGTGGAAATTATCGACAGCACCTTTGGCAGCGTGCGCCTGCACGAACGCATCAAGGTGGAATGCGTTACTCAGCTAATGGCAGAACACTTTGACCTTAAGGCCATGATGGCATCATTGGGTTTGGGCGATCGAGTTCATTAACAAGGCCACCGGATCTGAAGGTATTCGGCAGCGGGAACTGGGCGAACAACATATTCGGCAGAGGCAAGAAGGCAGAGAGGATTTTTGGTTTAAAAAATAAAAACTCAAAATTCTTAAATCCTCAATTTTTATTGAATCGTACCTTCTGCTCTGGCTGCCGAATGCTTTTAGACATTCTGCCTTCTGGGTTCCTCAAATCTCCCGCTCCTCTAGTCAGATACCGTTAATCAGCAATTCTTAACTTCTTTTTGGTGGCAATTGCTAGTTAGTCTGCTAGAATCCACAACGTAGTTTTATTTAATTTAATAAATTCTTTGAGTCAATCAATTGAGCTACCCAGAGTTGATGATTTTTTACAAGAACTTGCGGCGATCCAGCAAACAAGCTCCAAGCGGGTTGCTCTTTTGGGTTCTCGCCACGTTCCTATTACCCACCAGCAGCTAATTGAGATGCTGAGCTACGCCTTAGTTCTGGGAGGCAACCAGCTCATCACATCCGGGGCTACAGGCACCAATTCAGCCGCAATTCGGGGAGCAATGCGAGCAGATCCTAATCTGCTGACGGTGATTTTGCCACAAAGCATGAGCCGCCAGCCTCGGGAGTCCCGCGAGCAGCTCGAACAAGTCATACATTTGGTAGAAAATCCCAAAAATGACAGCTTGTCTCTCCCGGAAGCCAGCGCCATGTGCAATCAGGAGATTATTTCTCGCTGTCAGCAACTGATCTGTTTTGCTTTTCACGAAAGCCACACTTTGCTGAAAACTTGCCAGGATGCGGAGGAACAGCGCAAAGTTGTTACTCTGTTCTATTTTGATTGAAATGCGAGGTGGATAATGCTGTTGGGATTGCCTGTGTCGGTTATTCTGCTTGATTCTGTTGCTGCTGCTGCTGCGCTGGTTTACGCACCGTTTTTGGTGGTTGCCCTTGCTCGGTTGCAGCTAGGCTATGACCAAGCAGCACCTCGCGCTATGTTTGATAGGTTGCCCGGTTACGCTCAGCGGGCAACTTGGGCTCACCAAAATTCGTTTGAGACGTTTATGCTGTTTTCAGCGGCGGCTTTGATGGCTTTTGTGACAGGAATAGATTCGGAGGCGGCGGGCTGGGCTGGAATCGCTTTTCCTGTAGCCCGATTGTTGTTTTCGGTTTTCTATATTCTGAATGTGCCTCTGGGGCGATCGCTCATGTTTGCGATTAGTTCTACTTGCACTTTCTCTTTATTCTATTTCAGTTTGATGGCTGTTAATGGGTAATTGTCAGTTGTCAGTTGTCAGTTGTTAGTTGTTAGTTGTTAGTTGTTAGTTGTCATTAGTTGAGAGACGCTTAATTAATGACTAATTACCAACTACGAACTACTAACTACCAACCACCCATTCCCCATTCCCCATTCCCCATTCCCCATTCCCCAATGCCCTGCGCGGGCCAATGACCTGCGCGGGCCAATTACCAATTTACCAATTACTAATTTATGGCTGCTAATTATTCATTTGATATTGTCAGCGAGTTCGACAGGCAAGAATTAGTTAACGCCGTTGACCAAACAGTGCGGGAAATTCAAAGCCGCTACGACTTGAAAGATACCAAAACCACCGTGGAATTGGGCGCAGAATCGATTACTGTCAATACGGACAGCGAATTTACTCTCGATGCCATTCACACTGTTTTGCAAACAAAAGCCGCTAAGCGGAATTTATCTCTGAAAATTTTTGATTACGGCAAAATTGAAGCTGCTAGTGGTACTAGAGTACGCCAAGAAATCAAACTCAAAAAAGGGATTGATCAGGAAATTGCCAAAAAAATCACTAAATTAATTCGAGATGAATTTAAAAAAATTCAAGGCTCGATTCAAGGTGATGCAGTCCGCGTTTCTGCCAAGGATAAGGATGATTTGCAGTTGGTAATTCAACGCTTGAAGCAAGAAGATTATCCGATGGCTTTGCAGTTTACCAATTACAGGTAGGTTTGTGAAAGCTAGGTATTGGATGCCCGGTTGTGCGATCGCATCTTTGAGCGCGATCGAACTTACGTTGCGCTTGCTGGGATTCGGAAATCCTGCTTTGCTGCAAGCTGATGCTGAGGCTGGGTATATATTTGCACCAAATCAACTTGTATATCGTTTTGGCAATAGACTTCAGTACAATCAATTTTCTCAACGGTCTGAACAAATCGATTCAGCCAAGCCTGAAGGTACTATCAGAATTTTGATGACAGGAGACTCGGTTCTCAATGGCAATAATAGCACGGATCAGGCAGAAACTATTACAGAATTGTTGGCAGCGCGTTTGTTGGGCATCAAAAAGCAGGTTCAGGTGCTAAATGCTTCTGCGGGATCTTGGGGAATTGGCAATCAATTGGGATATATTCGGAAGTTTGGCACTTTTGAAAGCGATGCTGTGATTTTGCAAATTGGTACTCACGATTTGCTACAACCTTCAAGTACCAGCGCGGGACTCAAAAATAACCCCCTGATGCCGAATCGCCAACCGTTATTGGCAATTCAAGAAGTGTTTGACAGATACGTTATGCCCCGATTTTCCAGTGTTTTTGTGCCGAATTCCCCTGTGGGGGGTGTGCCGGTGCCGGAAACGCAACGGTTTAGGGAAAATATGCAGCGATTTGAGCAAATAGTGGCTTTGGTGCGAGAGTCGAATATTCCGTTGTTTGTGTTGTATACTTGCGATCGCTCCGATTTACTGCCGGTACCGAATCAGCCGAGGTTTAAATCCCAGTTTGTCGATCGGCTAAAAGCTTTGAAAATTCCACTCATAGACACTCACGCAGCCTGGTCAAAATTGCCGAAAACCACGGTAGAAAGTTATTTTCGGGATGGCGTACACCCCACAGCCCCAGCTTATGAATCAATCGCAGATTTATTGTTTCAGCAGTTGTGTACTGAGAAAAAATTAGCTGCTTGCTCATTAACCAATACCAATTCTGAAAAATAGTGCTACAGCAATCCTAAATGATTCACAAAATTTGTAGGGGTAGTGCCAAGAAAGCCTACCCCATATCTATCGGGCGATCGGGCGTGGGATTGCCCTTACAAGACTATGGAAGAGTGTTGCATCATTTTTTTAAATTAGTATTAATCTCAGCCGTTTCCGTACAAATGCTCGCTTTTAACTGATATTTAGCAATATTTTGCATAATTGATATAAGCTGTAGCTGGCGCTACAGCTTGAGAGTGTAAATCCTAATTAAATATCTAAACCGATGACTGTTAACTCGGGAGGATGTTCGACCACAAACTGGTAATATAACTCTTGCTTGGCTTGCGGTGGCATAGAGATTATCCATTCCAAGAGTCCCATTTCACCTGCTACTATCTTCGGATTAGTCTGAGTCAACCGCACTTTTATTTGCTCCTTTCGAGTGACTGGAAGTTGCTCTTTTAGTGTCAACTTAGCAGGCACTTGGTGCAAGTTGGTCAAAATTAACCGATAGGCGTAAGTCGTGCGCCGCTGATTGCCGATCAGTTTTTTATCGACTTGTCTTTCCACTAATTCTCGCTCTATTTTTAAGCCTTCATCTATTCCTAAATTAAGCTTAAATTCTTCGCCAGGGGAAACATTTTCTAACTGCACATTACCGACAAAAGTATTGTCGCGAAAGATATTGGCTTTACCGGGCAGCAGAGTTGCACCTGTCGTCGGATTGGTGACAATTGCTTGCAAATAAGCGAAACTGACTAAATGAGGAATGGCGATGTATTCAGGTTTAGAGGGATAATTATCGCTGAAAATAGTGACTTTGTGCGGTGTGCCGTCGCTGGGAATATTGGTATTTCCTCCGACTTGAAATGAAACGGTGCTGCCTTCTTTAGATACTCTTGCTGTCGCCGTTTGAGCTGCTATAGGTTCTGGTGCGGGAGCAGCACTTCGCATAGCCATCATTGCAAATTGTGGCTCGTTTTCCATCTCTAATTCTATATAATCTGTTCCTATTTCTGCATCCTCAGTCTGTACGCGTCGTGCTTTCATAAATTCTGGGGTTGGAGCAGGTTTTGGGCGAACAATATCGATAAACCAGGGTTGGAGTTTTGGTGGCAAAGTTCCCATTCCGGGTTTGGCTGTGGATAAAGTCAGCGCTACTCCCGTCCAATCTTCGCCTGTGTTTTGGTTGACTTCGGCTAGGTAATTGAGATTGATTTGGTTGTTGGTGGTATTGACTCGCAAGTCGTACAGGGGAGTCCAACGGGCTCGCGTTACTACATAGGAAACTTCTAGTTCAAAATTGCCGCTGCCGCTGGGTTCGATCGCCACAATGATGTTAAAACTTTGCTGGGAATAGGGAGTTTGTACTTGGCGCAACTGCTGGCGCAATGCTTCTATTTGCTTGTCTAAGTCTCGCTGCTGTCTTTCGTGTTGGGCGATCGCACTTATGTACTTTTTATAATTACTGCCTAAAAAATTGAGCAATTCGCCGGCTTCGTTCAAACCGATCTGCTGCTTGGAAATGCTGCTAGCAAAGGAACTGACGCTTTTTTCGCTCAAATTTTCAACAAAGTTGAGTTGAATTTTTCGGGAGGCGATTTGGTCTTTTATGGCGCGTTTTTGGGTTTCTAACTCTTGGATTTGTGCGGTTAATTCGGCGATGCGATCGCCCGTAGGTTCGCTGTGAAACAGAGTTTCGGTGTGCACTCCCAGCAATCGCACGGCGACTGTACCTGCACCGGTAGCCCTGACTGACTCGGTTTCGAGGGTTGTGGGGAGAGAGGCTACAGTTAATTCGCACTCGTTTCCCGTCAGGGCTACTGTGCCACGGCGGGTTATCAAAGCGCGATCGGTGTACACAGTAACTTCTGAAATTTGCGATTCTACTATTTTGATATTATCGCGATCGAGCAAATTTGAATCAGTCATTGCTACTAATGCCTTTACGAAACTCTTTTAATGGTTCCAATGGCGGCGCCAACAAAATGTAGCGCTTCCATAAAGATAAGTCTAACTCAGGCAGCAATTCGCTGCTAGCAATTCCCTCATCAGTAGAAACGCCCCAATAAATAGAAATATGTAACGAAAAGTAAACTTAACTAAAACCCTTTTCCGTTCTCCCTTCGGCCATCTGCCTTGTTTCCACGATAAATTTTCCTGTCTACTTACCTATAGCCTTTCTCAAAAAGGTGAGGTATGACTGACAGGTTATATAACGACTGAAACGTATAGGGCTCTCTTCCCAACAACGTACCTCATATTTTTGAGAATCGCTATATACCAATAGCAGTCCCGCTATATTTTTGGTAAGAACCAGATTAAAGTGAGAGCATCGCTTTCTTGCTCTACAAACCTTACTTTGGCTTCTCTACAAAAGTTAAAATAGAATTTTCTTTCGCTCTGTTTATTGGCATTGGTTCGCGATTCAGACGAATCTCAATAAGAGTAGTTGTAAAAGGACAGAAAAATTTAACTTTTGCATTTAGAAGATGATCTAAGTTCAATTCTGCATCCCATCTTCCATCTGACTGTTGTGGCTCGCCCTCTAGAGTAATTTTTCCACTTCCACAACCGTAATACGCCACAAGGCTAGTTCCAGATGAAACAATCAACTTCATACATAATTCAGAAAGGCTTTCCGGCTTCAGTTTACTTAAATTGACATGAAAACATCGCAAACTTTTGTCCTTAGTGTAGGTATGAACATCTAAATATGACTTGTCATCTAACCAAAATTCTTTGCCCTCTTTATCCTTCATCAAAAACTGAACATTCCAATCTGTAACTGGATCGAGACGCTCATCTACAACACGAATAATAAACTGTTGCCATTCTTCCCATTGCTCTCCTTTTGTATTTTTCATGCTCTCCATATGAGCTTGAGCCTTAGCTGTCCAGCTACCAAAACTGTCTTTATCAGAAACATCTAAAGCTTGTAGAACCAACTCAATAAAGTCTGGATTTTTTCTAGGATTATGCACAATTGTATTGTGATTGTGACCATCAATTAGCACCAGTGGAATATCAATCTGGTGTTCTGGATGTTCGTCTGATTTGCCTCGTTCTTCTACAGGCTTGTCTTTATTTTGAGATGGATCTTGCGTCAAATCAAGAATTAATTTGCGGCTGTTAAGAGCGCAACCTGCCCATCTCACAGTACCATCAGATCCAGCAGTATTAGCTAATCCCCTCAATCCGTCATATCCCTGATTGCCACAGAAAATAAACACATAAGGCGTCTTGTTATCTTCGCCATAGTAGGGCTCATTTTTGGGTTTATTTTGGGCAGAGCCAATTAAGTCAAGATGAGCAAGATCCCAAGTGAAACGACTACCTAATTCAAGATTATCCAAAATCAGATTTCCAGCTTCGAGAAAATCAGGCCCAAGTATTTTATGTCCGGTTATAACCGAACCCAACCAACTTCTTCCTTTATGGGCTAAAGGAGAGCCAAAAGTTGCTGGTGCTAATCCAATCAAGTGTTTGAGGCGACTCCGACGATTGACATTAGCAGCATAGGCGTAAGTAGTTAACCAAGCGCGAATAACTAGCATTCCAGTTGAATGAACAATGGCATCAAATTCATCATCTTCAATATAGGAGCGAAGCACTCGGTCAAATGCTTCAGCAATATCTTTGATGGTTATCTCATTAGTAAGAGATTTATAGCTAGCTGTATGGAGGACTATAATCTCTCTGTTTTTGTAGTGAGTTTCAAGAATTTTTTCCCACTCACTAAAAGCCGTTGAATTAGCTGAGTAACCGTGTATGAGAACTATGGGGCGCGGCATAACTTAAGTCCTTAATTTGAACGTAGTTTCGACGATTATATATTAGTAGGTGAGCAACTAAGCCTTTTGGGTTAATTGTTTAATCATTCATTGTCTTTTGTACTTTTTTACAAGTTACTATTCAGAGATTTCCTAAATCAATTTGTGATTTTTTCCATAAAGAAGCTTTTTTTTTGATTGATGTACCAAATAAACAAAGCCTGAATATCTCAATCCCTTTGTTTCCAAGCATCTACAACTGTTGTAGCGATCGCACCGAGCGATCGCCCAGTCGCATTTTCGAGTGACACTCATTTGAGTGACACTCATTTGAGTGGCACTCCTAGAATTTCAGTGCTGCAAACGGGATTCTGTGAGTTGAGAGTGAGAAATGCGATCGGCTTTGTTGCAAGTAAATGGCTGGTACTACGGGTTTATTATTGTGGTGCGACTTCTGGCGGAGGGCTGCATCTGGTTTTTAAAGAGGGCGAACCGTGACCGGATATAAGTTATTAGTTATAATCTCATATTGACGGAGGTCGTGCGGGGAGCATCTCTGTTTTGCAAGAAGCATTTTTTATCTTCCGTGCTGTCCCCGCTCGCGTGTAGAAGCACGCGGGGACAGCGCTGTAAATGCAAAACTGAGATGCTCCCGAACCATGACTGTCCTGTGGATTTTAAAATGCTAGCAGTAACTCAATTTTAGCTCAGCGGCTCGATACCAGCCAAATCCAATATTTGCGGAATCAAATCTTCTCGCTTGACGGCCATCATGTGCACTCCTTGACACAATTGCCGCGCTAGTTTGACTTGTTCGGCTGCAATTCTTATGCCTTCCTGCAAGGGTTGTGGGGAGTTTGCCAAACGGTCGATCGTCTCTTGCGGTATGTGAACTCCCGGTACGTATTTTTTTATAAATTCAGCATTTTTAGCTGATTTAAACAAAAAGATTCCTGCTAAAATTGGTTTGTTGCAGCCAGCAGCAATTTGCTGCATAAACTTATCTAAAACGTCAAAATCTGTAATTAATTGGCTCTGAAAAAACTGGGCTCCAGCTTCGACTTTTTTCTCAAATCGGCTTTGTAAACCCGACCAACTGGGGCATTGCGGATCGACAGCGGCACCGACAAATAAATCGGTAACTCCGTCTGTTAAAGCTTTGTCATTCCAGTCAAGGCCGCCGTTCATTTTTTGAATGACTTGTAGCAGCCGCACTGATTCTAAATCGAATACACTTTTGGCCTTTGGATGGTCGCCTGCTTTGACTGGATCGCCGGTGAGTGCCAAGATATTATGGATGCCTAAGGCGTGCGCTCCCATGAGATCGGCTTGCAGGCCTATTTGATTGCGATCGCGACAAGCAACTTGACAAATCGGCTCAATTCCCCGCTGCAATAGAATTGCGGAAACGGCTAGGGGACACATTCGCAGAACTGCGCGGCTTCCGTCTGTGATGTTAATGGCGTGCACTCTGTTTTTCAGAAGTTCAGCCATTGCCAAGGTGTGCGCCATATCGCCACCTTTGGGCGGGGCAACTTCGGCGGTAATTATGAATTCTCCGGGAGTTGTACAGGCTGTGCGAAAACGGTTCATAGTTAGTTGACAGTTGACAGTTGACAGTTGACAGTTGGCAGTTGACAGTTGTTAGTTGTTATTTGTTAGTTGTTATTTGTTATTTGTTATTTGTTGTTTTTGAAGTTTTGCAATAACCAATAACCAGTAACCAATAACTAATAACCCATAACCAATAACCAATAACTAATAACTACTGACTAATTAGGTAGAGAATAACCAAAAGCAGTTTTAACCTTATTCAAAGTTTGGTTGGCAATAGTTTCTGCTTGTTCTCTTCCTTGACGGAGTACAGATTCTAAATATCCCGGTTCGTCCATTATTTCTTTGTATTTATCCTGAATAGGTTTGAGGGCATTAATTGTCGTCTCTGTCAACAATGGTTTGAAATCTCCCCAACCCATATTTTCACATTCCGCTGCTACTTCTTCCTTCGATTTGCCGGAAAGCAGGAGATAAAGTGTTAGCAAATTTCTCGCTTCTGGGCGATCGCGATCGTCGAAAGTTAAGCCCCGCACGGCATCGGTTTTGCAGCGCTTGATTTTTTTGCTAATTGTATCTGGCGAATCCAACAAATTAATTCTACTTTGTTCTGAAGGGTCAGATTTTGACATTTTACGCGTACCATCTGTCAAACTCATTACCCTCGCGCCCTCAGTCCGAATTAACGGTTCGGGCAGTTTCAAAATGGGTTTTTCTGGTGTACCGAATTGGTGGTTTAATCTGATGACAATATCGCGGGTGAGTTCCAAATGCTGTTTTTGGTCTTCTCCCACAGGCACTTTGTCGGCATCGTAAAGCAAGATGTCGGCTGCCATCAACACGGGATAATTCAACAAGCCGGCGTTAACATTTTCTCCTTGTTTAACTGCTTTTTCTTTAAACTGAATCATATCTTCGAGCCAGTTAATCGGCGTAATGCAGTTGAGCAGCCATGCTAGTTCTGCGTGAGCCGAGACGTGGGATTGGATGAAAATAGTACAATATTCTAAATCGATGCCGCAAGCTAAATAGAGAGCGGCGAGTGTGTAACTGTCGGAGGCTAGGGTTGCTGGATTGTGCGGTGCCGTAATTGCGTGCAAATCGACTACGCACAAGTAATTTTCGTACTGGCTTTGACCTTCTACCCAGTTGCGAATGGCACCGAGATAGTTACCGAGGTGAAGATTGCCTGTTGGCTGAACTCCTGAAAGTACGCGCTGTTTGCTCATGGGGAAAGAAGGGAATTGAAGTCACATTCTCTATATTGACACGTTATTTCGATCTAAGATACTTTTTGTTGAAATTTATAAAAAATTTGGGGAAGATGACTCGGCGGTTGAAACCGCGTCTACACAAACGAAGTCCGCCTTCGCGGACTGAAGAATTAACGGGGTATTTAAGGTGGATTGTTTTTAGAAATAGGTTTAAATTCCAGTCTTAAAGAGTTCGCTGTCAACTGTCAACTATCAACGATCAACTATTTTTTCGGTTTAGTGCGCCACCAAGTGATGCCGGCTGCGAAAAGGGCGATCGCAAAACTCAAGGCAAAGGAAAATACAAAGGGATGCCACTGCATTAACACTGGGATTTGATGGTTTTGAACTGTCTGGAATACTTGGTCAGTGCCACTTGATGCTGCGATACCTCCGGCTGCTAAACCGACGCCGATCGCCTGTACTGTGCTTTGTAGGCGATCGTCCCGATATTTCTCTTTGTCCTCGCTGTTGCGGAGTGCGAGTTGGTTGGTGCGATCGCTCCTGGCTTGTTCTATTTCTACTATGCCGCGAATTGAGGCGATCGCCTGGTCGATTAAGTTTGTCCCGTGGCGGAAATATCCTAAGTCGCCTGCTATTTGCGATCGCATATAAGGAGCCGTTTTTCTACTGAAGTTATTTAATATTGATAGTTCTTCCTTATCGGTTCCTAGTATATCACATATTTTCTGCAAAATGTCAGTGTAATTGTTAAGATTTAGGGCAATTGTATTGTCATAATCTTCGAGTTTCCGCAGCAGGCGAGTATAAGTTACAGCTTTGCTGAAGAGTTGCTTTAGCTGTTCCTGAAATTCTTGCAATTGGGCGGCAGTTAAGAGGGTTCCTCTGGAAAATTGAGCCTGCAATATCTCCACATTTTTCTCAATAATGCCGTATTCGCGATCGAGTTCGTCGTAAATCAGGCGGCTGTCTTGAAAAACTTTGATGATTTTGTTGCGGTAAAATAGTAGGTCAAATATTTCTTCCTGGCAAGTGTTAAAATTTTCGTCGGTTTGTTTGTCAACAAGCAGCCAGACAAGCAAATGGCGGTAATTCGCAATATCGATAATTGAACCGTATTCAAAAATTGGACTGCCGAATAATTTCCCGGAACAGTAGAATGGAGGTAGTGAATCGCCTTGGAATAAAGCATTGCGGCAATTATCAGCAAGAGGTTTGAGGGCATCTAAATTATCTGATGAGTTTTCGGGAAGCCATGCGGTAATCAGGAGAGTTTGACCTAAAAAGTTGTCATCGCCATCGATAAGTAAGGCTTGATTTGGGTTAAATTTCTGGATTAAATCGACATCTACATTATCAGCCGTGCCATCTTCCGGGCAACCGATGTTTAAGCAGAAAGCATAGCTATCTTTTTGAATTTGTAGCGGTTGTACAAAACCTTCTATGGGTGGATAGCTGTTGAATCCTAGGGAGACATTGGGAAGTAAATCGTTGCGGTTGCTGTGGGAATTTTGGGGAAAAACTAGATTGGGTGTTACCCTTTCATCGGTGAAGTTGGCGAGGATATTGTCGCAGTGTTTCCAGAGAGGATTATTGCTGCCCTTACTGTTTCTTTGCAGTTGGAAAGCGTATAAATAAACATTGGGGGCAGAAATTATATCACTCATGTTATTGGCGCGGTGGCTAGGATTTGGGAAGGCGTTTTTTGAGATTTTCCGGTAATTCTGGGTAGCGGTTTGATAGTCTTTCGTTTACTCCTTCTGTCTTGGTGGCTTCTGGTTTTAGTTTTCTAGCCGTTAAATTGATTTCATCTGTTATTTTAGGATAGTCTGCACACCAATTACCAATGGCATCGGCTACTTCCTTGTTGGATGAATCCGCCATCTGGGATATCGTGTTGCTGAGATTTGCTAAAGCGTCAACCGCCCCGCCTTGTTCAAATATTTCGGGTTTGGTTTCAAAGACTTTTAGGAAGCCTGCAATAAATTGTTCATCTGTCATTGCTAATTTCTCCTTTCATTATACTAAGGTCAAAGAAACCGGGTTTCTATGATAAATCTCAACGGGAACAAAAAATCTCGGAAGAAACCCGGTTTCTGATACCCACACTTATTGCCGAAAAGAAACCGGGTTTCTATGATAAATCTCAACGGGAACAAAAAATCTCCGCAGAAACCCGGTTTCTGATACCCACCCTTATTGTCCAACTGCACAGAAAGCGGCCCAGTATACGGGAGACTCATAAGGTTGATAATCTTGTTTGTAACCGCGATTGTATCTGTTTTGAATTGTCTGTTTATGTTCGTGACTCAGCAACTGCGACACTTCCACCCATTCTAGCAAACTTTTAACAGTCAAACTCCGCAGCCACAACTGAGACTCCCGCAAAGCAATCGACACAGCGGGCCGACTTTCTGAACGAAATAACTCATAAAATCTTATCATTAAAATCGCCGTAGATACATCATTGACAGCCCATAATGTGCTAATCACATTCGTGGTTCCGGCGTACAAAAAACCGCTAGTCAATCCGATATACTCATCTGTGCTATTCCTGGCATCGGTTAACCCAGTTTCGCAGGCAGAAAGGGCTACTAAACGACACTTACTTAACTGCAAATCGAAGATTTCTGTCAGAGTCAGGCATTCTGCGATGTCGTAGGTTTCGCCTCGGCGGGAACGAATATAACGCTTTTCTTCGGAGGGAACGCCATCGGTGGCAATTTTGGCGCCGGCTAGGATTAAGGATGATTTTTCGGGATTGAGAAAGTCGAAGAAGCCGTGACAGGAAAAGTGGGCGATATCGGCATTTTGCAAGCTGGCAATTTGTTGTTGCAATCCTGCTTTACTTGCCTTTTCCCGAATCAATACTTCGGCGGGATTGAAGGATTTGGCAATGGCTTCGACTTCGATGTCGGTGAAGTCTAAATCTTCTGTGGGGTTTTGGATGGCAAAAAATTTGCTGGGTGATGTGTCTTCGGCTGTCAAGTTTTCCCGCTGAGATAATTGCAAAAGTTGGCAACTGGGTGTGTATCTCACGCCGCCTGGGAAAAGTTCGAGAAGACATCCAGTTTCTACGGTTTTGTCTGCTTTTTGTCGGCTGCTGGTGAGGGCGTGTAGGGGGAATAGGTGCAAGTATCGGAAGGGAACTAAGATTAATTTTTGGCAGTTTTCGGGAATATAGCGGGCGATTATTTCATTGATGTGGAGAATCTCGGCTAATTTTTCCAGGCGGGCTTCTAGTTGATTTCCCCAGTTGTCGGTTTCCTCGTCGGTGTAGTCATCGATATATTCCTGCTGAAACTCTTCTAATGCTTGCAAGCCTGCATCGGAAGATTCCCAGACATCGGGTTTGGTGGAGTCGCGGGTAATAATGAAAACTTTAAAGTTGTATCGGGTAATGTACCATTCCAAAATTGCCTCATTTTCAGCTAGCAGGCTGCGAATTTCTGCAAAACTAATCCGCTGTACTCGATCGGGGAGGCTGCGGGCTTTGTGAAACAGTTCTACGAGGTTTCGGGTTTTGCTGCGTTCGACATATTCTAGGGCGGCGGTGGAGTTTTCCATTGCTAGGCAAACTTCTACCATTACCTGATAAAGGTCATTCCATTCTTCGGCTAATTTCTGCCTGTCTGCTTCGCCGCCGATAATGATTTCACTCCGCATTAATTCGACTGTCTCGATGGCAGAGTTAAGGGTATTGTAAGCTTCTGGGAGTTGGGAATTATCCCAGTAGGCAACTCCGAGATTATATAAAGTTGTAGCATGCTCGATCGGAAAATCCTTGCGAGTGTGAACTTCTAAAGCTGCCAGATAAGCCTCGATCGCCAGTTCCAAATTCTCGGCTTTTTCCCCTCTGATTCTGTTTTGGTAGGCCATCCCCAAATTATTTTGACACGTTGCCCATTCAAAGGGAAATGCGTCGCGGGTGTAAATCTCTAAGGCTGCCTCAAAAGCTGCGATCGCCAGTTCCAAATTCTCGGCTTTTTTCCCTCTGATTCTGTTTTGGTAGGCCATCCCCAAATTATTTTGACTCCTTGCCCATTCAAAGGGAAATGCGTCGCGGGTGTAAATCTCTAAGGCTGCCTCAAAAGCTGCGATCGCCAGTTCCAAATTCTCGGCTTTCTCCCCTCTGATTCTATAGAGGTAGGCAGTCGCCAAATTATTTTGACTCCTTGCCCAGTCTTCGGGAAATGCGTCGCGGGTCCAAATTTCCAAGGATGCCTCAAAAGCTGCGATCGCGGCTTCGAGATTCTCTGCTTTTTCCCCTCTAATTCTGTAGAGGTAGGCATTCGCCAAATTATTTTGACTCCTTGCCCAGTCTTCGGGAAATGCGTCGCGGGTGTAAATCTCCAAGGATGCCAGATAAGCT